>JAEWJD010000324.1 GCA_023386765.1 Pseudomonadota bacterium
GCTTTGCAGGATCGCCATGGCCTGGCGCTCCATGAATTCGCCCAGGGTATCGATGCCGCGCAGCTTCAGTATGGTATTGCGCACGGCCGCCTCGCCCAGCACGGCCAGGTTGCGCCCGGCCGCCACCTGCAGCATCACTTTGCGAACCGGCAGGCCCAGCATGTCCTGGGTGATGTCCTGCAGCGGCAGGCGTTCGAATTTGTCCTGGGCGGTGGCGCGCACCAGGTGCACGATGAGCTTCAGACGCATCTTTCGGCGCACCGAGGTCTCGCCGAAGATGGTGCGGATATCGAGCAGGCCCAGGCCGCGCACTTCCAGCAAGTTCTGCAGCAGCTGCGGGCAATGGCCCTCGATCATGTTGGGGGCGGTGCGGGAGAACTCCACCGCGTCATCGGCCACCAGGCCGTGCCCGCGCGAGATCAGCTCCAGTGCGAGTTCGCTCTTTCCCAGGCCGGACTCGCCGGTGATCAGCACGCCCACGCCGAGCACGTCCATGAATACGCCATGCACCGTGGTGGTGGGGGCGAGTTTCTTGCCCAGGTAGATGCGCAGCAGATCGATCAGCTGCGCGGCCGCCACCGGCGTGGACAACAGCGGCACCTGGTGCTGGTCGCACTGGTCGATCAGGTCCTGGGGGGGCGACAGGCCGTCGGCCAGCAGGATGGCCGGCACGCCGCCGATCAGCAGCTCATCCATGTGATGGATGCGGCGGCGCAGGTCAAAACGTGTGTAGTAGGCCAGCTCTTCCTGGCCGAAAACCTGGATGCGCGAAGGGTGGATCAGGTTCAGGTGGCCGACCAGGTCGGCGGCGCCCAGGCCGTCATCGGAGATGCTGCGATCGGCCGACCCCTGACCGGCAATCCAGTGGAAGGGGATGGTGTCGGCGTTGTCGTCGATCAGTTCCTGGACGGTGAGCATGGGACGGTGCCTCAGAGCTGACCTGTCGTGAGAATGCGGTGCACTTCGGCCGGGTCTGTCTCGGTGGCCAGCGCTTCACGCAGGGTCTTGTTGGACATCAGCTGCGCCAGTTCGGCCAGGATATCCAGGTGTTGCTGCGTTGCGGTCTCGGGGACCAGCAGGCACAGCAGCATGGACACGGGTTGGCCGTCAGGCGCGTCGAAGGGGATGGGCTGGGCCAGGCGGATGAAGGCGGCCACCGCTTGATCCAGGCCCTTGACGCGGCCGTGCGGGACGGCCACGCCTTGCCCCAGCGCCGTGGAGCCCAGGCGCTCGCGGGCGAACAGGCTGTCGAACACGACCGATCGGGCCAGCCCATGGTGGTTTTCAAAGAGCAGACCGGCTTGTTCGAACGCCCGTTTTTTGCTGGTAGCGAGCATATCGAGCACGACGTTGCCGGCGGGGAGGATGCGCGACAAGTGATTCATGCGGATCATTATAGGGTTATATGACGCGGTGCAAAAAAACGCGATGCAGGCGACGAGCACGCAAGCATAGACCGACTGCGCACTGGTGGGAAGCGAGGTGTTGGATTTTGGGAAAGGCGGGGTAAGGAGAGGGCCGATGTCCGCCCGGTAATGCAAAAAGGGGGACATCGGTTCCGATACGAGCTGTTTTAGCTCAGGTCAGGACGGGCGGCGGGCCGCCACGAGAGGGTGTGAGGCGCGGGATTAGGGTTGCGGCGCGCTTTCGGCGGCGCTGTGTCGCTTCACGGACTCGTTGGCGTGACTTTGCAGCTTGTCCTTGTGCTTGATGACCTGGCGGTCCAGTTTGTCGATCAGAAGGTCTATCGCGGCGTACAGGTTCTCATCCACGGCTTCGCAATGGATATCCTTGCCGCTGAGGTGCATCGTGATTTCGGCTTTGTGCCGCAGGGGCTCCACCGAGAGCATGACCTGGGTATCGATCACATGGTCGAAGTGTCGCAATACACGCGCCAGTTTGTTCGTGACATATTCCCGGATCCCCGGGGTGACGTCGAGGCGACGACCGCTGATGCTCAGGTTCATAGTGCGCTCTCCTTCCAGAAAGAGAATGGGAAAAACAGGTTGCGCAGATTGCGCGTAGTACCGCGTTGGACAGCCTCCTTTGTGTTGCGGATTCGGACCGGAAAATCCAGCCCCTTGAGTACTAGTGTATAGACTCTTTGTCCGAATACAAGGGTGTTGGATCAAGCCTTCGAAAGAGAGAGATAACGCTTCTGACAAGGGGTATCCGGCACGCGGCGGCCTCTCGGGGGACTGACCCTCGCATGTTGCGCTGCACACTGCGCAGGCATAAAAAAACCGCTGCCCCAGGACAGCGGTTCGCGAGGCGGCAGCCAGGCGCGGCTACATGCGGAAGTGCTCGCCCAGATAGACGCGCCGCACGGCCGGATCGCCGACGATCTCGTCGGGGTGGCCGTCGGTCAGCACCTTGCCTTCGCTGATGATGTAGGCCCGGTCGCAGATGCCCAGGGTTTCGCGCACGTTGTGGTCGGTGATGAGCACGCCGATGCCACGTCCCTTGAGAAAGCGCACGATGCGCTGGATCTCGATCACGGCGATCGGGTCCACGCCGGCAAACGGCTCGTCGAGCAGGATGAAGCGCGGGTTGGTGGCCAGGGCGCGCGCGATCTCGACGCGCCGGCGTTCGCCACCCGACAGCGAGATGGCGGTGCTGCTGCGGATATGGCCGATCTGCAACTCATCCAGCAGGGCCTCCAGGCCCTCGTTGATGCGCGCGCCCGACAAGGGCTTGCCCTGTGCATCGAGTTGCAGCTCGAGCACGGCGCGGATGTTTTGCTCGACCGTCAGGCGGCGGAACACCGAAGCATCCTGGGGCAGGTACGACAGCCCTTTGCGCGCGCGCTTGTGGATGGGCATGGCCGTGATGTCGTCGCCGTCGATTTCGATGCGTCCGGCATCGGCCGGCACCAGCCCCACGATCATGTAGAAGCTGGTGGTCTTGCCGGCACCGTTGGGGCCAAGCAGGCCGACCACTTCGCCGCTTTGCACGGATAGCGAGACGTCCTGCACCACGGTGCGGCCGTTATAGGTCTTGCGCAGCCCGGTGGCGCGCAGATTGCCTTGCTGGCCCGCGGCGAGCGTGGTGGGGGAGGTGTTCGCGAAAGGGTGCGTCATAGGAAGGGGCGGCGATTACTTCGATTTGGTGCCGCGGCCGGACTGGGCGCGGCATTCGGCGATGGCGGCATCGGCCTTGGCGCGCGGCGGCGAGAACGAGCGTACTCGTCCGCCCGGCGCCGACGAGTTGGGCCCGCCTTCGGCCTGATAGGTGCCGGTTTTCTCGTTGTAGCGTACCCGCTCGCCACGAATGGTGTCGAACGGCTTGCCGCAGATGAAACGCGTGACGACGGCCTTGCCGATCAGATCGAACTGACTCTTGCCACCGTCGTATTCGGCCCGCAAGCCCTCGCCCTCGATCACTTCGAAGGTTTCGGGGCGCTCCTGGCGGATACGGACCAGTTTGCCCTTGTTTGCGGTAGCGGTGCCGAACTGCCCGCCCTTGGCGTCTTCGCGCACGTCCAGCTTGTCGGCATGCAGGGTCATCAGGCCGCGGGTCAGGGACACGTTGCCGGTGAACACGCTCTGCCGCTTGACGTCGTCATAGTGCAGCGAGTCGGAGAGGATCAGGGTGCTGGGGGCTTCGGCCGAGGACGATTGGGCCAGGGCCGGCGTGCACAGGGCCGTGGCGATGCCGGCCAGGCTGGACGCCAGGAGAGTCCGGAAAGGGGTCATGGTGTTGTCGGGTTCTGGTTGTCAGGCGCGCTGCGGGGGGCTGCCGGGCGGGAGTCGGCCGGGGCGATCTCGACACCGGTCGAGGCATGCACTTCCAGCTGGCGCGTCTTGTTGTTGTAGCGCATGCCGGTGCCGTTCATGCGCGAGTTGCCTTTGATGACCCGGGCGGGCAGGTCGGTATAGACCACGTCGTCATCGGGGAGCAGGATCAGTTGTTCGCTGCGCACATCGAGCGCGTCATTGCGGCTATCGGCGCTGCGCGAGACATGGGCCTGGCCGTTCATGACGATGCGCTTGCCGCCGTCTTCCATGACGGCGGTCTTGGAGACTGCCACCGTGATGGGGTTGTTGGCCTGCTGCCCGATCGCCCGCGGCGCGGTGATGTGATACGAGTCGTCGTCCGGGAAGTGCTCGCCGTAGGTGCCTTCGAGGCGGTTGATGGGCTTGCCCTGTGCGTCCGTGCGCAGCATCACGAAATTACGCGACCAGGCGTCTTTTTCGTGGGTGATGCGGCGCGGCGGATCGATCGGTATGGCCCGCTGCGCATAATCGGCCGCCCACCAGGTGCCGGCCACCAGGCCCAGCAGCAGGAACAGCGCGATCAGCGAGGGAAAGCGGTCTTTCATGGAAACCTATCGGTTACTGGATGGCGCCGGGGCCGGTCAGGACGGCGGGCGTGTTCAGGAAAGCGCCCAGCCGGCCCTGGGCCGCCAGCAGCAGGTCGCAGCACTCGCGCGCCGCGCCGCTACCACCCGGCTGGGTCGACACCCAGTGCGCAGCCTGGGCCACATAGGCAGGCGCGTTGCTCACGCTGGCGGCAAAACCGGCGCGTTGCATGGCGGGCAGGTCGATGATGTCATCTCCCATGAACCCGGTCTGATTGAGTTGGATGCCCAGGCGTTGCGCAAGTTCAGTCAGGGCGGCGCCCTTGTCGCGCACGCCCTGCATCAGTTCGGCAATTCCCAGCTCGGCGGCCCGGCGTGCCGTGATCGGGCCAGCTCGCCCGGTGATCAGCGCCACCTTGATGCCGCTTTCCATCAGCAGACGCAGGCCGTGGCCGTCCAGCGCATTGAAGCGCTTGAGCATCTCGCCCTGTTCGCCGAAGTATAGGCTGCCGTCGGTCAGCACGCCGTCGACATCGAACACCATGAGGCGCACGGCGGCCGCGCGTTCGCGCACCGGCTGGGCGACACGGGCCAGCAGCAGGGCTTCGGCCGGATGGGCAAGGCGGGGGGGCGTCGTCATCGTCATACTACTTTGGCTGCCATCAAGTCATGCATGTGGAGGGCGCCGATCAGCACGCCGTCGTCGTCGACGACCAGCATCTGGTTCAGGCGGTGTTTGTCCATGATGCCGGCCGCCTCGGCAGCCAGCGCACCAGGATCGATGTTGCGCGGATTGCGCGTCATGCCTTCGGCCACCATCAGGCCGCGCACGTCGCCCTGGCGCTCGATCAGGCGGCGCAGGTCGCCATCGGTGAAGATGCCTACCGGACGGAAATGGTCATCGACCACGACCGTCATGCCCATGCCCTTGGCCGACATTTCTTCGAGGGCGCGGAACAGCGGGTCGGTGCTGGCCACGGTGGGCAGGGCTGCGCCGTAGCGCATGACGTCGCGCACATGGGTCAGCAGGCGACGGCCCAGCGCGCCGCCGGGATGCGAGCGGGCGAAGTCGGCCGGGCCGAAACCGCGCGCCTCCAGACAGGCTACCGCCAGGGCGTCGCCCAGCGCCAGCGCCGTGGTGGTGCTGGCGGTGGGGGCCAGGTTGAGGGGGCAGGCTTCGTGTTCGACGCTGGCATCCAGATGGATGTCAGCCTGTTGCGCCAGCTCGGAGTCGGGGTTGCCGGTAATGGCGATCACGCCCGCGCCCAGGCGGCGCGCCAGCGGCAGGATGGTCAGCAATTCGCTGCTGCTGCCTGAGTGAGACAGTGCCACCAGTACATCGTCGGCGGTCAGCATGCCCAGGTCGCCATGCGCGGCTTCGGCCGCGTGCATGAAGAAAGCGGGCGTGCCGGTCGAGGCCAGGGTGGCGGCAATCTTGCGTGCGATGTGTCCCGTCTTGCCCAGGCCGCTCACCACGACCCGTCCCTTGCAGGCCAGCAGCATGGCCACGGCGTGGAAGAAACTGGTGTCCAGGCGCTCGCGCAGGTCCAGGATGGCCTGTGCCTCGGTCTGAAGGGTGTTGCGCGCCGATGTCAGCGCATCGGCGGAAGAAGGGACGTGTTCGCTCATGGACCGATTTTAAACGCAGCCCGGCGCATTTGCCCGGGGCGCACGCCTATGGCATTCTGGCGGCTCGATTTTGGGGCGGCGCCGGGCCGCCTGCCGTCATTGTCGCCTGTCTTTTCTGCTCATTCCATGACCACTTTTCCCGCTCCGGTGCTTGGCACCCCCTTGTCTGCTTCGGCTACCCGCGTCATGCTGCTTGGCAGCGGCGAGCTGGGCAAGGAAGTCATCATTGCCCTGCAGCGCCTGGGCGTTGAAGTCATAGCGGTCGACCGCTATGCGGACGCACCGGGCCACCAGGTGGCGCATCGCGCCCATGTCATCCCCATGACCGACCCTGCGGCCCTGCGCGCCCTGATCGAACAGGAACGCCCGCAGGTGGTGGTGCCCGAGATCGAGGCCATCGCCACTGACGTGCTGGTCGAACTGGAGAGCGCCGGCCAGGTACGCGTCACGCCCACCGCGCGCGCAGCGCGTCTGACCATGGATCGCGAGGGGATCCGCCGGCTGGCCGCCGAGACGCTGGGCCTGGCCACCTCGCCCTATCGTTTCGTGGACACCGAGCAGGCCCTGCAGGCCGCCATCGATGAGGCCATCGGCTATCCCTGCGTGATCAAACCCGTGATGTCCTCGTCCGGCAAGGGCCAGTCGGTCATTCGCCGGCCCGAGGATGTCGCCCCGGCCTGGCGTTATGCCCAGGAAGGCGGACGCAATGGCGCGGGCCGGGTCATCGTCGAGGGTTTCATCAATTTCGATTATGAAATCACCCTGCTGACCGTGCGTGCGCGTGGCGCCGACGGTCAGGTGCAGACCCGTTTCTGCGACCCCATCGGCCATCTTCAGGTCGATGGCGACTATGTCGAAAGCTGGCAGCCCCATCCGATGTCCGCCCTGGCGCTGTCGCGCGCCCAGGATATGGCGCTCAAGGTGACGCAGAATCTGGGTGGCCTGGGCATCTTTGGCGTCGAATTGTTCGTGGCGGGCGACGAGGTGTGGTTCTCCGAGGTCAGCCCGCGCCCGCATGACACCGGCATGGTGACCCTGATCACCCAGGTCCAGAACGAATTCGAGCTGCATGCCCGTGCCCTGTTGGGGCTGCCGGTCGACACCAGCCTGCGCCAGCCGGGTGCTAGCAGCGTTATCTATGGCGGCCAGGATGCCCGTGGCGTGACCTATCACGGCGTGGCCCAGGCGCTGGCCGAGCCGGGCACCGACCTGCGTCTTTTCGGCAAGCCCGAGGCGTTTGCCAAACGCCGCATGGGTGTTGGTCTGGCGACCGCCGAGACACTGGAGGCCGCGCGCGAGAAGGCCCGCCGGGTTTCTGCCGCCGTGCGTGTGCAGCCAGGCTGATCCCGCTTTTTCCTTCCGTTTCCTGTTCCGGCGCCGGCCTTGTCCGGCGCCTTCAAGCACGGCCGGTTTGCTCCAGATCAAAGGAGTGCACCGGCCGTGTGAACTTTTTTCGTGCCGGCGCACGACAATGCCTGCTGACGTGGGAGTAAAGAGGGCGATGGCGCCTGCAACTTGCCTTTTTGTTCACGAAATTCGATAATTTCAGGAATTTGTGAAACCAAAGTAACAGGATTTTTCGTGGCGCTATCTCCCCAGATCGAACGTTTTGTGCTGCATTTCGGTGAAATGGGCAGCCGCTGGGGGGTCAACCGCACGGTTGGCCAGATCTACGCGCTGCTGTTCCTGTCGCCCCGCCCGTTGCATGCCGATGACATTGCCGAGGCGCTGGGGTTCTCCCGCTCCAACGTGAGCATGGGTCTCAAAGAGCTGCAGTCGTGGCGCCTGGTCAAGCTGATGCACCAGGTGGGAGACCGCCGGGAGTACTTCGAGACGCCCAAGGATGTCTGGGAAATCTTCCGCATCCTCATGGAAGAAAAGCGCAAACGCGAAATCGATCCCACGCTCACGCTGTTGCGCGACACCTTGCTGGCGCCCGCCTCGGGCGAAGACGAGGCCTATGCGCAACAGCGGATGTACGAAATGTTGGAACTCATCGAACTGTCTACCGGCTGGTTCGATGAGGTGCAGCGCCTGCCGCCCGAGACCCTCCAGAACCTGATGCGCCTGGGGTCCAAGGTCCAGAAGGTGCTGGATTTTGCCGGGAAGTTGCGGGGCAGGAATTCGGGCCGGCCCGCGAGCAATCGGGAATAAGTCTATGAAGCTGTATACACGGGCCGTATCATGGCCGACAAGGATGCCGGGCGGCCATGTCGGCGGCACCGTCCTCTCGCCTATTGAGGAGCGTACTCATGATTGACCTCGATGTCGTCAACCTGTCGCGTTTTCAATTTGCGGCGACGGCCCTCTATCACTTCATCTTCGTGCCGCTCACGCTGGGCCTGTCCTTCCTGGTGGCCATCATGGAGAGCGTCTATGTGATGACCGGGCGGGCCATCTGGAAAAAGATGACCCTCTTCTGGGGCACGCTCTTCGGCATCAACTTTGCCCTTGGCGTGGCCACCGGCGTGGTGATGGAGTTCCAGTTCGGCATGAACTGGTCGTACTACAGCCACTACGTGGGTGACATCTTCGGCGCTCCGCTCGCGCTCGAGGGCCTGATGGCGTTCTTCCTGGAAGCCACCTTCGTCGGCCTGTTCTTCTTCGGCTGGAACCGCATGTCCAAGGTGTCCCACCTGGTGGTCACCTGGCTGGTCGCGCTGGGCACCAACCTGTCGGCGCTGTGGATCCTGATTGCCAACGGCTGGATGCAGAACCCGGTGGGCGCGGTTTTCAACCCCGACACCATGCGCATGGAAATGACCGACTTTGCGGCGGTGCTGTTCAACCCCGTGGCGCAGGCCAAATTCGTGCATACCGTCAGCGCCG
>JAEWJD010000333.1 GCA_023386765.1 Pseudomonadota bacterium
CCGGCTTTGACATCATCTTCTTCTGGGTCGCGCGCATGGTCATGCTGACGATGCACATGACCGGCAAGATCCCCTTCAAGCACGTCTATGTGCACGGCCTGATCCTCGACGCCGAAGGCCAGAAGATGAGCAAGTCCAAGGGCAACACCCTGGACCCGGTGGACCTCATCGACGGCATCGAGCTGGAGGAGCTGGTCGCCAAGCGCACCTACGGCCTGATGAATCCCAAGCAGGCCGGCGCCATCGAAAAAGCCACGCGCCGCCAGTTCCCCGACGGTATTCCCGCATTCGGCACCGACGCCCTGCGCTTCACCATGGCCGCCTACGCGACGCTGGGGCGCAACATGAACTTCGACCTCAAGCGCTGCGAGGGCTACCGCAACTTCTGCAACAAGCTCTGGAACGCCACCCGCTTCGTGCTGATGAATACCGAGGGCCATGCACTGCACGGCGAAGAGACGGGTGAACTGTCCTTTGCCGACCGCTGGATCGTCAGCCAGCTGCAATCACTCGAAAGCGATATCGAACGTGGTTTCAACGACTACCGCTTCGACAACGTCGCCAATGCCTTGTATCGCTACGTCTGGGATGAGTATTGCGACTGGTACGTCGAGCTGGCCAAGGTGCAGATCCAGACCGGCACGCCGGCCCAGCAACTGGGCACCCGCCGCACGCTGATCCGCGTACTGGAGGCGGTGCTGCGCCTGGCCCACCCCATCATCCCCTTCATCACCGAAGAACTGTGGCAGAAGGTCTCGGTGGTGGCCGGCAAGCGCCGCGCCGATGAGCCGGGCAGCGTCAGCGTACAACCCTATCCGCGCGCCAACCCCGAGGCCGTGGATACGCAAGCCGAGGCCGCCGTCGGCGAACTCAAGGCACAGGTCGAAGCCGTTCGCGCCCTGCGCGGCGAAATGAATCTGTCGCCTGCGCAGCGCGTGCCGCTCATCGCCCAGGGCGACGCAGCGATGCTCAAGCGCAACGCGCCCTATCTGGCAGCGCTGGCCAAGCTGAGCCAGGTGGACGTGGCAGACACCCTGCCTGACGCCGGTGCGCCGGTGCAAGTGGTGGGAGACGCCCGCCTGATGCTCCACGTTGAAATCGACGTGGCAGCAGAGTGCGCCCGCCTGGACAAGGAAATCGCCCGCCTGGAAGGCGAGATCGCCAAGGCCAATGGCAAGCTGTCCAACCCCAGCTTCGTCGAGCGCGCCCCGGCTGCCGTTGTCCAGCAGGAACAAGCTCGTGTCGGCCAGTTCAACGAAACCCTGGCCAAGGTGCGCGAGCAGCGCGGCAAACTCAGCCGCTGATCCTGTGCCGGCCTGCCCCGGCAGGCCACCAAAAAAAACCCGCCAGACGATGTCTGGCGGGTTTTTTATCAGGTCGCCGCGGGTGGCTTGCGGCGCGCACGCTTGCGCGCCCGCGGGTCCGGCGGCGGCTCGCGCCCCTCTTGCTCTGCAAGCAGGCATTCGTCGGCATAATCGAGCCATCCCCGCTCGCGAGCCAGAGCAACCAGCTCCGGCCGACGCGCCAGCGTCAATCGCAATGATTGGTCACGCCTCCACCGGGCGATCCGGGCATGATGCCCGCTCATGAGTTCGGCCGGCACCGGCACGCCCTCGTAGACCTCCGGCCGGGTGTAATGGGGACTATCCAGCAAGCCCGAGGACGCCTCGTGAAAAGAGTCCTGCAAGGCTGAGTCGCCATCGCCCAGCGCGCCCGGCAGCAACCGCACGGCCGCATCGATCACGGCCAGAGCCGCGATCTCCCCGCCAGACAGCACAAAGTCGCCCAGCGAGATTTCCAGCGTCACACAACGGTCGATAAAACGCTGATCCAGCCCCTCGTAGCGGCCACAGATCAGAATCAGCCCCTCACCAGCAGCCACCCCTTGGGCGGCCTGCTGATCGTAGCGTCGACCAACCGGGGCCATCAATGCCACCGGAGCCGGAGCGAGACCCTGCCCTGCCCGGGCTGCCTGCGCCGCGGCCACCGCCGCCTCCAGGGGAGCCGCCAGCATCACCATGCCCGGCCCGCCGCCATACGGCCGATCATCGACCGTGCGGTGCACATCCGTCGTGAAATCACGTGGATTCCAGGTATGCAGCGACCAGAGCCCCTGCCCATGCGCACGCCCACTGACCCCGAGATCCCGCACTACGGCGAACATCTCCGGAAACAGAGTGACGACATCAATGCGCATCAGTCTTCCAGCGGCCAATCGCTGTCGATACGGCGCGCCGCCAGATCGACAGCGCCGATATGTGCAGCCACGAAGGGCACCAGCACCTCGCAAGCGCGACCCTTGGCATCCAATACGGCCGCACCAGCAGCATCGAGCCGCTGCACCCGCAAAATAGCGTGCGCCGGGCTCTCCAGCACTTCCTGCACGACCCCGATACGCTGGGGCTCGCCTGCTTCGCTGGAGTACAGGTCGCAGCCGATCAGGTCGATCCAGTAGTACTCGTCATCGCCGGCCTTGGGAAAAGCCGCGCGCGAGACCCACACCGACACGCCTTTGAGTGCCTCAGCCTGCTCGCGATCCTGCACACCCTCGAGTTGCGCGACCGCCGTCGCGCCATGCGCGCGGCACTGCTGCACAGCGGTGGCGCGAGCAGTTTGCAAGTCTCGCCCTGCGGGCAGCAACCACCATTGACGTGCTGCACGCAGCACATCAGCCTGGGCGGAATGCGGCACAACCTTGATCCAGCCCTTGACGCCATAAGCGCCCGCCACCCGACCCAGTTCCACCAGATCGGCAGGCGGCATACCGGCACGTTCAGACATGAGAGCCCCTGAAATTTGAAGTCAATGCGACCACCCGACGCGCAGGTGGCGACAGATACCGGTCCGCTGGCAAGCCCGGAGCGTGACGACCGATGCACCACGCGGGCAAGGCAGGCAACCCTTCGCACAGGCGAAGGACGCCCGGAATGCGCGGCA
>JAEWJD010000373.1 GCA_023386765.1 Pseudomonadota bacterium
GGGGGGGGGGGGCCCCGCGGCCCTTCCATGCAGCGCCGACGCCGCCGGACTCAAGCGCCCAGGTAAGCCTCAAGCACGCGCGGATGACCCAGCAGCTCACGGCCCGTGCCTTGCAGGGCCATGGCGCCGTTCTCCAGCACGTAGCCATACTGCGCGATCTTGAGCGCCTGACGCACGTTCTGCTCGACCAGGAAAAGCGTCAACCCGTCGGCATTGATGGCACGCAACGAGCGGAAGATTTCCTGAACCACGATCGGGGCCAGGCCCATCGAGGGCTCGTCCAGCAGCAGCACACGCGGCTTGGCCATCAGCGCCCGCCCGATGGCCAGCATCTGCTGCTCGCCACCCGAGAGGTTGCCGGCCATGCCGTTGATGCGCTCTTTCAGCCGGGGGAACAGGTTGAACACATATTCCAGGTCAGAAGCGATGTGCTTCAGGCCGCGCCGGTAGGCGCCCAGTTCGAGGTTCTCAAGCACCGTCATGGTGGTGAGGATGGCCCGCCCTTCCGGCACCTGCACGATGCCGCGCGCCACCAACTGGTGCGGCGGCAATTGGGTGATGTCCTCGCCCTCGAAGGTGACGCGGCCGCGCGCCTTGGGCAGCAGCCCCGAGAGCGCCAGCAGGGTGGTGGACTTGCCGGCACCGTTGGCCCCCACCAGGGCGGTGATCTCACCCTGATTCAGATCCAGGTCGATGCCGCGCACGGCCTCGATGTGACCGTAGTTGACTTCCAGCCCGCGGACTTCCAGCATGGCGCTCATTGTGCTTCCTCCGCGCGCGCGGCGCGCCCGGGCGCCGCTTCGGTGTCTTCGTCCTCATCGTCTTCGCGGCCCAGATAGGCCTCGATGACCTGCTCGTTGTTGCGGATGGCATCGGGCCCGCCGCGCGCGATGATCTTGCCGAAGTTCAGCACCGCGATCTCTTCGCACAACCCCATGACGAAGCGCATATCGTGCTCGATCATGAGGATGGTGTAGCCGCGATCACGGATGGCGAAGATCTCGTTCATCAGCTCGGCGCGCTCGCCGGTATTCATGCCGGCTACCGGCTCATCCAGCAACAGCAGCTTGGGCTCGGTGGCCAGCGCCCGCGCCAACTCCAGACGCCGCTGCTCGCCATACGACAGGTTATCGGCCAGGTCATTGGCCTTGTGATCCAGCCGCATCCAGCTCAGCAGCTCGTGGGCGCGTTCCCTGGCCCGCTGCTCATGCTCGCGAAAACCCGGCAGACCCAGCAACAGACTGGCAAAACCGTAGTTCATGTGCCGGTAGGCGCCCACCACCACGTTTTCGAGCAGCGTCATTTCCTTGAACAGGCGGATGTTCTGGAAAGTGCGCGCGATCCCCATGCGGGTAATGTTGTGCGGCGCGCGGCGCAGCACGCTCTGGCCATTGAAGGTAATCGTGCCGCCGCTGGGCGGCAGCAGGCCGGTAATCAGGTTGAATACCGTGGTCTTGCCGGCGCCGTTGGGGCCGATCAGGCCATAGATACTGCCCTGGGGGACAGACAGGCTGACGTCATGCAACACGTGCAGGCCGCCAAAGCTCTTGGAGATATGAGACAACTCAAGCATGTCGCTTGCCTCCTTGACGCATCCAGCGCTTGAAGCGGGCCGGGTCCCAGATGCCTTGCGTCAGGAACAGCACGATGACCACCAGGATCACCCCGTTGACCACCAGACGGAAATCCGCGAAGCCGCGCAGCAGCTCCGGCAGCGTGGTGATGATGACGCTGCCCAGGACCGGGCCGGCCAAGCCGCCGATGCCGCCCAGGATGGCCATGGTCAGAATCTCGACGCCACGATCAAAGCCGTACTCGCTCGGCCCGATGAAAAAGGTCAGGTGGGCATTGAGCGCACCGGCCAGGCCGGCGATCATGGCGCCAGCCACGAAGGCCAGCATCTTGTTGGACCGCACGTCGATGCCCATCAGGCCGGCAGCGGTCTCGTCGCCACGGATGGCGTCAAAGGCACGACCAACCTTGGACTTGCGCATGCGCCACAGGATGAACAGCACCACCACCACGGCCAGCAGCACGTGCCACCACTCGGTCATTTGCGGGATGCCGTTAAGCCCCAGCGCACCCCCGGTGATGGAGTCCGTATTGAGCACCACCACCCGCACCACTTCGCCAAAGCCCAGTGTGGCCATCGCCAGGTAGACCCCAGACAGCCGTAAGGTTGGCAGGCCGATGAGCGCCGCGACGATTGCGGGGGCTACCATGCCGCCGGCCAGCGCCAGCGGAAAGGAGGCCTCATAGTTCATGGTGAGCAAGGCGGCCGCGTAGGCGCCGATGCCCATGAAGGCGGCATTCGCCATGGCCAGCATGCCGCAGGCAAGCGTCAGCCAGATGGACAGTGCCAGCAAAGCGTTGGTGCCCAGCGTGAGCACCAGGTTGCCATAAATGGCCCAGAAATTTTCGAATCCGCTCATCACTTATGCCTTTCGTTGAACCACTTTGCCGAACAGGCCCTGCGGACGCACCAGCAGGATCAGGAACAGCAGACCGAAAGCCACGGCGTCCCGCATGGTCGAGCCGATATAGGCCACCGACAGCACCTCGGCAAAGCCGAGGAACAGGCCACCCAGCATGGCGCCACGGATATCGCCCATGCCGCCCAAGATGATGACCGCGATGCCCTTGTGCAACATGGGCTGGCCCATCAGCGGGAAAAGCGCATTCGAATAAAGGCCGATAAGCACACCCGCCACCCCGCCCAGGGCCGCAGCCGCGAAAGACGTGGTGATGAACAGGCGTTCGACGTTGATGCCCAGCAGCCAGGCCGCCTTGGGCGACTCGGCGATGGCGCGCAGCGCACGGCCGAACTGGGTGCGACGCATGACGAACATCAGCACCGCCATCAGCGCAAAGGACAGGAAAATGATGCCCAGCTCGATCACGGTCAGGTGCATGCCGCCGATCTCGATGACTTCCTCGGGCACGGTGCCGTGCGGGAAACGCAGATTGCTGGCGCCGAAAATGCCCTGCACGGTGTTATTCAGGATGATGCCGACACCGATGGTGGCGATCATGGGAATCAGGTGGGGAGCATTGCGCTTGCGCAGCGGCTTGAGCACCAGGTAGTCAATCAGCACGCCCGTCAGGCCGGCCACCATGAAAGCCACCGCCAAGGCCGCCCACAGCGGCAGCGAAAGCTGCTCGACCACGGTCAGCGCAGCATAGGCGCCCACCATGAACACCGCGCCATGCGCCAGGTTGATGACTCCGAGCACGCCGAAAACCAGCGTGAAGCCCAACGCAAAAAGCGCGTAGACCGCGCCAAGCGATAAGGCATTGACGAATTGTTGTTCCAACATTGGGGACGTTCCAAATCAAAAGCGCCTTGCGGACGGCGTCCTGGCCG
>JAEWJD010000359.1 GCA_023386765.1 Pseudomonadota bacterium
CGCTATGTCAACGGCCAGGCCACGCCTAACAGCAGTGTCATCGAGGCGGCCTCCCTCAAGGTCGAGGCCATCGAGAACAATACGCTGGTTGCCGTGACCGGCGCCGCGGCCATGACGCTGGGCGGCAATGTTGCCGCCGGCGCCTCGGTCAGCGTCAACCAGTTCAGCTCGCGCGTGAGCGCGCGGGTCGAGCACAGCCAGGTCACGCTTGATGGCAAGCTGGACGTCTCGGCGCACAGTTCGCCCTTGCTGGTCTCGGTGGGCGCGGCAGGAGCGCTGTCCAAGAAGCTCGCCTTGGCGGGGGCGGTCAACGTCAACCTGATGCGCGGCGCCACCGAAGCGCTCGTCAGCCACTCGACCGTCCGGGCAGGACAGGGGGCCGGCTTCAGCGGCGAGGCGGTGCGTGTCAATGCCTCGGATGCCTCGGCGCTTTACGCCATTACGGTGGCTGGCGCGGTCGGCACCGATGGCGCCGGCGTGGGCCTGGCGGTGGCCGTAAACATCATGGGCAGCAATAACCCGTTCGATCGGGATCTGCTGCGTTTCGAAGACGGAAAACTGGGTGACTCCGACGCCGAGGTCACGACCGCCACCCTCAAGGACAACGGCGCGGGCGAGCAGCCCAAGGTGAGCGCCCGCATCATGCAAAGCGATGTGCGCGCCAAGGCGGGTGACATCAATGTGTTCGCCGGCCTGGTCGATCCCTTGTCAGCAGGCGGCAATGCGCAGCTTAACGGCGGCGATGTGCTGAGCGTGGGCGGCGGCGATATCGTCTTCCATCAAGGCGGCAATCAGTTCGTGTTCACCGGCGTGGCAGCCGATACCATCAACGGCAAGACCGATGATCAGGCCGGCAACGCCGGCATGCCAGTCCCCGAAACCGACGATGGCCAGGAGTTCAGCGGCTGGCAGACCGGGGATGGCGTCTACCTGGGGGCTTCAGCCAGCCAGTTGCGTCTGCTCGACGGTTCGGTTCTGAGCCCCGATCGCATTTACTACATCATCCGCCGCGAAGCGCCGGACGGCCAGGCCATTATCCAGCTGGCGGCCACCCAGGAAGATGCCCTGCGTGGCAAGGCGATGGAGTTCGGGGTCGCCGCTGCGCCGGGTCTGCGTTTTGCCCACGTGCCGCTGCAAGAAGCTACGCGCGCCAATCTGCAGCCCTTCCAGGGCGTGAGCGGCAAGGTCACGATCGACCAGGCCGGCAACCGGTTGACACTGGACAAGGGATTTACCGGCGTGCAGGAAGGCTCGGCGATCGTCTACAGCGGCTCGCTCAAGAACGGCCAGCTCGACGATACCAAGGGCAATCGCATCCTGGCCGGGGGCGAGGATGTGCTGCAGGTGGGCACGACCTATTATGTGGTCAACCTGAGCGCCGACCAGACTTCGTTCCAGTTGCGCGATGGGCAAGGCAATATTGTCGATTTCAGCCAGGCCCAGGTGGCCGATGTCGAGCAGCGTTTCAGCGTCGACAACCCGGCTGGCGCCAAGCTCAATGCCGACGGTTCGCTGACGCTGCCCAAGGCCCACGGTCTGGCCGATGGCGATCATGTCGTCTTCCATGGTTCCAGCCAGGGCACGCTGACCGGCCTGCAGCAGGATCAGGTCTATGTGGTCCAGGTGGTGGACAGTACCACGGTGCGCCTGCTGGCCCTGGACGGCAGCGCCGTCACCTTGGGCGAGCGGCCCTATGAGGCCACGTTCGACAGCGTCACGCGTCAATATACCTATTACCTGACCGATGCCCAGGGCAATCGCCAGCAGGACAACCAGGGCAATCCGATCACGCTCAAGCCCGACGCGCTGTTCGGCTTGACGCGCGTCACGCTCACAACGCAGCAGGCGCAGACCACGACCAGCACGGAAGACGATGGTACCGAAAAGACCACGATCGTCAGCGGGCCGTCCAAGGATGCCACGGTGTCGCCGAGCAGCACGACGACGCATCGCGCGACCGAAAACAGCCTGAAGACCAGCGGGAGCGGCACGCTGTCGACCGGCGACATGGTGGTCTATCACGCCGACGGTCGCCAGATCGATGGCCTGGTCGATGGCGAACGCTATTACGTGATCGATATCTCGAATGGCAGCGACCATCGCTATCAGCTCGCCACTTCGCTGGACAATGCGCGTGACGGCATCGCCATCCGCCTGGGCGATGGCGGCGGTTCGGGAGGCGTCAGCCTGAAGAAGGTCGTCAACCACGTCAACAGCGGTGGCGTGATCGACCTGGACATCGCTGCGCTGACCCAGGGTCACAGCCTGACCAACTCGATGCTGAACATCACGGTGGCGGGTGCCGGCGGCAAGTCGTTCGGCGGCGCAGGCGCCATTGGCGTGAACCTGTCCCGGGCTGAAGTGAGCGCGACGGTGGATGCCGATTCGCTGGCCAGGCAGATCCGGACCGACGACGGACGTCTGTCCGTCTCGGCGCAGGACCGCAGCCGCATCGTCAGCGCGGCCGGTGCCCTGGGCCTGGGCCTGGAGACCGGCAAATCGATGGCCATCGGCGCCTCGGTCAGCGTGGCCGAGATGCGCAACAAGGTGACGGCAACGCTGGCCAAGGCCACGGTGCAGGCCGACGCGGTGCAGGTGCATGCGGAATCGCGTGCCAGCCTGTACAACGTGTCGCTCGGACTGGCCGGCGGCGGTGGCGCGGCCATCAGCGGTTCGTTGACCATCAATACGCTCGAAAGCGAAGTGCGGGCGAGCATCCTGGACGCCACGGTGACGGCGACCAAGGGCGACATTCGCGTCCTGGCCCTGGATACTGCTTCGGCGGCCGCGTTGGCGGGCAACGTGTCAGTGTCGGTCGGCGGCAGAGTGGCCGGTGGAATGGCCTTCGCCGTCAATCGTGTGGCAGACATCGTCTACGCCGGGGTGTTGCGTTCGAGCCTGTCGGCGGCCGGCGATATCGTGGTGCGTGCCTCGTTCGCGCGTCCCGATGATCTGCCGCCGGGCCTGGATGCCCAGATTGCTGCCATGGCGGTCAGCGGCGCGGTCGCCTTCGGCAGTTCGGAGGCCAATATCGGCTTTGGGGGGTCGGCCGTGCTGAACTGGCTGGCCAACCAGATTACTGCCGAGATCGGCGAGACTGCGGCCGGCCAGGACATCGTGGCTGGTGGCGATCTGCTGGTGCAGGCCGAGGATCGGTCGACCATCAACAGCCTGGCCGGCGCCGTGGCGCTTGGCCTGGGCACGCAGGGTACCGGCGTGGCGGTAGGGGCCAGCCTGTCCTACAACTATCTGGGAGGTGCGCCTTTTGGCGCGGTCCGCTCACACGCCATCAAGGCGACGCTGCGTGACACCCAGGGCCTGGTGAAGGCCGGCCATATTGGCGTGAATAGCGAGTTCGGCGGCAAGATCCACAACATCACGCTCGCGGGGGCCGCGGCTTCCGGCACATTGGCGGTGGCCGTGGGTGGCGCGGTGTCGGTCAACCGGCTCAATAGCCGTAATGAGGCCAGCATCCGCAATGTCCGCCAGATCGAGGCGCGCGCAGTCAGCGGCGCTCCGGGCATTTCCGTCAGTGCCCAGGACAACGGTTACGTCCTGGCGGTGGCGGGCGGCATCGGCGTGGCCGTGGCGCCCGGCTCGGGCGTGGGGATTGCGGCCGGCGTGTCGGCGGCGCACAACCATGTCAGCAATCACACGCTGGCGACCATCGATGGCGCCAGCACCGCCGCGCCCGGCGGACGCACCGCGCTGAGCAGTGCCAATGGGCTGCTCGTGAAGGCCGACAACCATTCGCGGATCGTCTCGGTGACGGTCGGCGTGGCGGCCGCAGTCGCGGCCGGCAATGGCTTTGCCGGTGCCGGCGCCGGTGCTGGTAGCGGCAACACCATCGACGGCAAGGTCGACGCCTTGGTCCGTCAGGTGGACATGCCCGCCAGCGGCAATCAGGGGGATGTGCAGGTCCTGGCCAGCAACGACAGCCGCATCGTCACCGTGGCCGGTGCGCTGGGCGTGTCGGTGGGCGTGGGCGCCAGTGGCGTGGGCGCGTCGATCGGGGTGTCGGTGTCGATCAGCCACATCCAGGTCGCCACGCGCGCGCGCATCGTCGATTCGGTGCTGCAGGCGCAGCGCAGGATCGAGGTGTCGGCCGAGGATAAGGCCCGCATCACGGCGATTGCGCTGGGCGGAGCCGTCAGTGTGCAGGCCGGCGCGGTCGGTCTGGCGATGGCTGTCGGTACCAGCGTGGCGGTCAATAAGGTATTTAGCACCGTCCAGGCAGAGGTCAGCGACTCCAGCTTGCGCAGCGGCCAGGCCCTGACGGTCAAGGCGCTGCAGGAAAGCGACATCCTGGCGGTGGTGCTCGGCGCTTCGGTGGCCGTGGCTGCCGGCGGCACGCTGGGTGCGGCCATTGGCGGCGGTGGGGCACTTGCCCGCAACGTCAGTTCGGCCAGCGTCAGCGCACAGATCCGTGGCAGTGTGATCGACAGCGGCGCCCAGCCGTTGCTGGTGCTGGCCGAAGGGCTGGCCCACATCAATGCCGTGGTGCTGGGCATGTCGGCGGCCGTGTCGGCCAGCCAGTATGGCGCGGCCTCGGCGGCCATCGGCGTGGCCATGGCCGAGAACGTCATCGGCCATGACGTCAATAGCGCCGGACAGGTGGTTGCGGTGGGGGCGGACAAGCCGGCCAACGTGATCCAGGCACTGGTGGAAACCACTCAGGTCAGCGCGGGTGCGGTGACTGTCGAGGCGCGCAATGCCCGCCTGAAGAGTGACGGCAGCGTCGAGCGCGAACAGCATATCCGCGCCGTGGTGGTGGCGGGCGCTGCGGCCGTCTCGGTGGCCTATGCGCCGCCGATCATCGATGGGCTGAGCCTGTCGGTTGCGGCTGCCGGCGCCGGCGCGCGGGCGGTCAACCAGATCAAGACGGACATCACCGCGCGCATCAGTGATGCCAGCCAGCCCTGGGCGGTGGGCAGTATCGATGTGTTGGCGCTGGATCGTGCCCGCATCGACAGCCATATCGCCGCGGTAGCCCTGGCGGCTGCGGTGTCGCTGGGCGGCTCGGCTGCCCTGTCCATTTCCACGTCGCTGGCCCAGAACGAGGTCGCCAACACGGTACGCGCCAGCCTGGAGCACATCGATGTGCTGACCACGCCGGCCATCACCGTGCGTGCGGACAGTGCCGCGCACATCACCACGGTGGCGGTGGCAGTGTCGATCAGCGGTGCCTTCGGCGTGGGCGGCATCGCCCTGGCCGGTGGTGGGGCGCATGCGCGCAACCTGATCCGTTCGTCGTCGGCGGCGACGGTCAGCCATGCCCGCCTGAAGGGAGACGGGCAGAACGCCCTGGTGGTCGAGGCCGCCTTCCGCGGCGAGATCCACGCCACGGTTGCGGTCGCCAGCCTGGCGTTTACCAACAATGGGGGCTCGATCGCCATCGGCGCGGCCTTGGTAGAAAATGAGTTGACCGACGAGGCGGGCGCCAGTGCCCACCTGCTTGACAGCACCCTGGGCAACATGGGGGCGCTCACGGTGAGCGCGACCAGTTCACAGGTGATACGCGGCGCGGTGGGGGCGGGTGCGGCTGCGGTGGCCTATCAGGGCGTGGCCCTGGCCGGCGCCGGCGCATCGGTGCGCAACACGTCGCGCGCCTATACGCGTGCCGAGGTCAAGAACCTGCAGCCACAGCAGCAGGACCAGCGCGTGGCCGAAAGCCTGTCGGTCAAGGCCATCAACAAAGCGACCCTGACGGCGACCGCCGTGGGTGCAGCGCTGGCCGGTACGGCACAGGGCCTGGCCATCTCGGTCGGCGCCTCCCTGGCGCACAACGAGATGCTGGGCGAGGTCAGTGCCCTGCTTGAGGACAGCACGCTGCTGGCCGGCAAGGGTGCTCAGCTTCGCCAGGTGAGTGTGCTGGCTGAAGATACCAGCACGCTCAATAGCACGGCCGTGGGGGCGTCGTTGGGTTTTGCGGCCCAGGGCGGCAGCGTGGCGGTGGCCGCCACGGTGGCGCGCAACGTGGCGGCACCGCTGGTACAGGCGCAGGTGCGCAACAGCCGGGTGGGTGTGAGCGACACCGTGTCCGTGAAGGCTAGCGGCAATAGCACCATCGACAGCAAGGCCGTGGCGGCTTCGCTGGCGGGCAACCTCGGCGGCGCTGCCGTCTCGGGAGCGGGTGCCGAAAGCACCCAGATCATTGCCAACGACCTGGAGGCGGCCATCCGTGGAGGCTCGGTCATCGAGGCCGGGCGGGGCGTGAAGGTGCACGCCGACAGCAAGGCCAGCATCACCGCAGTGGGCGGTGCGGTCTCGGCCAGCATCACTGGCGCAGGCGTGGGCCTGAGCATCGGCGTGACGCTGGCCGAGCATCGCTTCGGCAGCTACAGCCAGGGGAGCGTGAACCGCAAGCACGGCGCCCAGGCGTATATCGAAAACAGCGAGCTGCGGGTGGCCCGGGGCAATGTCGATGTGCTGGCCGACAGCCGCGATACGCTCGATAGCGTGAACTTCGCCGGTAGCGTGGCGGTCGCAGGTGGCGGAGTCGCGGCCGCCGGGGCCGGGGTGCAGGTCCGCAACTTCTTCGGGGCGCAGACCCTGGCAGGGATCAAGAACTCGCAGGTCGAAGCCGGCCTGGCCACGGGCAATGGCTCGCTGACGGTGCAGGCCGAAGATCACAGCACCATCAAGCGCGCGACCGCCTACGGCGTGGCCGTGGCGGCATCGCTGCCGGTGCCGGGTTCTGGCGCGAATCTTTCGCTGGCCGTGACCCTGGTGGATACGGAGGTCAGCAATGTGGTTGATGCTGTCATCGACGTCAGCGGGGGCAAAAAGGTGGGCGCGGCCGATACGTTGGCTGTGCGCGCCCTGGAGAAAACCGAACTCAAGGGCCTGGATGCCCTGACGGCCTCGGTGGCCGTGGGCGGCGGGCTGTCTGCCGCCGGTGCAGGGGTGCGCGTCACCAATACGACGCGCAACAAGGTCAGCGCCCGCCTGGAAGGCGAGGGCGAGGTCGGTTCCGTGGGCCGCTTGGAGTTGCTGGCGCAGAACCGCATCCTGGCCGAGATCGACCTGACCCAGGTCAGCGTGGCGGTGGGCGTGGTCGGTGCCGCCGTGGGAGCAGGTGTTGCCGAGAACACGGCGCGCGACGAAACCACAGCGAGCGTTTCGCGCGTCAAGGTGACCTCGCCCGAGATCAACGTCAAGGCCGATACGCAGGTCGATTTCAGCCGCACCCACACTGCCGGCGTAGCCGCTGCCGTGGCTCTGGGGGCAGCTGTGAACGTCAATACGGCGGCGGTCCTGATCGCCACCAAGACGCTTACTGAGGTGAAGAACGGCGCCGAGCTGAATGCGCCTGACGCCGTTGACGTGGATGGCAGCAGCCAGGCGGGGCTGGTCAGCGTCAATGCCGTGGGCACTTACTATGGGCGCGCCTACGCCAAGGCGATCACCGGTGGCGTGGTCGGAGTGGGCGTGATGAAGGCCGAGACCCGGCTGGAAGGCTCGCTCGATGTGATCGTTTCCGATGCCCTGCTCAAGGGCGAGATCGTCGCGGTGGCCGCCAAGGCCAGCTCCGACCGTGACGGCGAGGCCGGCCTGCTGGCCGAGGCCCGCTCGCTTGAGGTCGGGGTGGGCACGGTGTCAGCCGACAGCGCCGAACTCTCTACTGCCTTGAATGTCGGCGTGGAGATTGCCAACGGTAGCCAGGTGCAGGGCACCTTGGTGTCGGTCATGGCCGAACAATTGCAGAACGCCGACGTGCGCATGGACGCCGGCACTTACGCCCTGGTGGCCGGGCGCAGCGGCAAGATCGACGTCGATCTGGGCGGCCGGGCTGCCATCAATGTGCATCATGGCGCACAGGTTGTCGCCAACAAGATCGACATCCGCGCCAACCAGACCGTGCGCGGTGAATCGGTGCTGACCGGCTATTCGCTGCGGGCTGTCGGGGGGGATGCCAGCAAGCATATCGTCAAGATCCGTCCTGAGTCGGAAATCCTTGTCAGCGGCGGGCGCTATGCCGGCGCGACGCTCGATTCCGACGGCATGACCGTGATCCACGCCCAAGGCAACTATCAGACGCCCGGGATGCTGGATCTGGTGGCCACCAATGACATCGGCTACACCCAGAAGAACAAGATCACGGGCATTTCCGGTTTTGGTGTCACCCTGTCGACCAATCACCTGACCACGGAGGGGACGCTGGCGCGGGTGAAGATCGATGGTGCCTTCCTGCGTAATGATTTCGGTGACGTCACCCTGGCGGCGAACACGCGTGGCGTGACTACCACCATCAGCGACATGCTGGTGGTGTCTGTCTCCAGCCTGAGCAAATCCGACAGCGACAACCTGCTGACGGTGGCCAATGCCATCGAGATCGACAATGCCAGCATCGAGGGCGACAGCCTGGTCATCCTGGCCGGCAACGGCAAGGCAACCGACTCGCTGGCTTCGGGCTATCTGCTGGCCAACGACAACGTGTCCTTCACGATGGTCGGCGTGGCGCAGGTGCCCAAGGTGTCAAGCGGTGCGACCGCGCGCCAGGTCAACACCATCCTGATCGACGGCGATGCCGGCGCGGGATCGCTGCTGATGGCCAAGCGCAACGTCCACCTGGAGACCAATCCGTCCTCGCTCGATCAGGCCCACGTCAACGGTTCCGTGGATGTGATCGGCTTGAACCTGAACCCCTCCGTCTCGCTCGCCAAGGGGGTGGTGGATGAGGGGGCCAGCCGGGTGGCGACAGCAGGCAACACGCGCATCGTGGCCGGCGTGAACAACGCGGCCAATATGTTCATCGTGCCGGCCGAGCTGTTGGCGCAGCTGAGCCAGCAAGGCCTGAGTCTGCCGACGCAAGCCAATGGCGTGATTTCCTTCGATGCCAACTCGCCGCTGGTCAAGGCGATCCTGGAGCGCCTGCTGGGCGCGGGGATCACCAGCAGCGACGGCGCGGCGGGCACCATCAATATCGATGCCCGTTATGAATTGACCGCCTTCCTGCCCGAGGACATCCAGGTCAACGTGACCAAGGGGATGCTGGTCGAGAAGGACGGCAACATCTACAAGTACCGGTTGGAGGAGAGCCGCAATGTCGACCTGGCGGCCGAGGATTATGGCGCGGCCCATTGGGAGAGGGTCCAGGCGCCCACGGCGCAGCAGCGGGAAGAGGCGCTGAGCTGGACGTTCGGCGCCGACACGGCGGCCAACATGGGCAGCCTGTACTTCGTGCTCAAGACGGCCGATCTGGGCCGGCCGGTGCTGCGTTACGCCAGCCAGCAGAACATCATCAGCGAACAGATCCGCGTGCTGCGCAACATGCAGTTCCAGCACGCTTCGGATCCGGCGGCCGTTGCGCGCTATCAGGCCAATATCGCGGCCCTGGAGCAGCAACTGGGCAGCCTCAGAATGGGCAAGGAAGTCGACGGGCAGCTGCGCTACCTGGACGCTTTCTCGACCTTCTATATCGATGTGCCGGATATCTATGCCGCCGGCGGTTCGGTGTACATCACCGCGGCCGATACCAGCGGGGTGCATCGCGACGGCATCGATGCCCGCGCCAATACGCAGGTCAACATCGTCAACGATTCGCCGATGTTGCTCAACGTGCACGACGCGGTGGTGCTGGATGGCACCGTTATCCGTCCGGGCAGCGATGGCGTGCTGAAGGTGTTCCGTTCCGGCCACCTCTATATCAACGACGATTCCGTGAAGGGGGCCTCCGGCCTGGAGACCGCGGAAGTGCGTATCAGCCAGTTCCAGCACGGCTGGGCGGCCGATCCGTTCGGCGGCGCACTGGATGCCGAGCTGTTTGAGCTTATGCTCAACGCGCCGCAGGACATGAGCCTGCTGGGCTCCATCGTGAATCCGCTGGGCAAGGTGTCGGTGGTCAATACCCTGGGCAGCATCACCGCCTCGGGTTCGATCTCGGCCGAGAGCCTGGACATCGTGGCGCAAGGTAACTTCAGCCTGCAGAGCGAGGGCTGGGCCAATACCGGCACCGACCCCACCATGCTGGAAAAGCGCTGGGCGGATGTCATCAGGCGCCTGCAGGCGGAGGCCAAGTCCACCGGCGTCGACGAGAATGCGAAAAACTCCGTCCTGGCCTGGAACTACCTTGAGCTCGACAGCTTCCAGACCTACCTGAACCGCAACACCGAAGCACGCGAGTCCAGCATCTTTGCGCTGGGCGCCATCAATATTTCGGCGCTCACGCTCAATATCGACGGCAAGATCCAGAGCGGCCTGACCGACGCCTATATCGTCATTGACAGCGATTTCCGCGGCGATGGCGACAAACGGCTGCAGGATGCCAACGGCCGCGCCGTGAGTGGCGTGAGCTACAGCGCCGACCGTGCGATGCGCGCCTTCGGGGCGATCACCGGACGCTTTGATTACGCCACCCAGACCATCATCCTGGACCCGATCCGCCTGGCTGGCGGCAGCATTTCGCTCACCGGCCAGATCGTGTCGGTCGGCAATGGCAACCTGGTGGTGGCCAACGGCTATGCGTCGGTGCATATCGACAACCAGACCCAGTATGCGCTGGTGACCGGCGAGATCGACGTCAGCACTTATCGGCGCGGGCGCATCGAAATCATCGACACCGCACGCATGCAGCGCGATCTCTATGAGATGGTCGGTGTCGATCAGATCCACCATACGGTCTGGAACAAGTTCAAGCAGGTGACGGTGCCGCAGGCCACCCAGCCCAGCTGGATCTGGGTCTATGTGGATGGCAGCGAAGAAAAGGTGGAAGGCGAGTTCACGGCGTCCCGCACGCTCACGGATGGAGGCACGACGTCGTTCGAGTACACGCCGCAGGCGGGCCAGACCATGGTCTGGGTGATGGGTTGGAGCTCGGGTGAGACCACCACCACGACGTACACGACCAAACGCCTGAACCTGTTTGGCGACTGGGACCCGGCGGGCTGGTTGACCGACAAGAACACCACGGTCAAGGGTCCGGAGGTGGTCTATCACGATAAGCAGCCGGTGCTGGTTTCTACCGTGGTGGCTTATACCGACGAAAGCAGTGTGCCGACGGAACTGCGCAACCAGCTGCTGAGCGCTGGCAAGCTGAACGACATGCTGCTGCCGAAGATGGTGGATGGCAGCGTCACCAGGGTGATGGTGCTGGATGCGAATGGTCCCCACAGTTTGTTTGGCATTCGCTACCGGATCGACGAAAGCGGACAGCGCATCAACCCGGGCGTGTTCAGCGTGGCCTACCGCAAGTTCAATACGGATGTCATCGAGAACCGCGACGGCCCGCACGTCAGCGGCGGAGGCTGGCTGCGTACCAAGACCACCACGCTGACCGTGGTCGTCGAGAAAAAACAGCAGGAACTGTTCACCTTCTATTTGCCGGCCTCGCAGCCGGTGACCGTGAGTTTCCTTGGGTCGAGCAACAATCCGAACGCGGTCTACATTCGCAGCAATAGCGATATCACCCTGACCGGCAACATCATTGTCGGCGACGGCAAGACAGTGCATATCGAGGCCGGCGGGGCGAGCGGCGCGGCGTCGATCTTTACGCGTGGCGACGTCGGCATCATGGTGCGCGACCGCGATGGCCAGATCCCCGAGGGAATGCCGACTGTCAACGTCAAGGCGCTGGCGCTGGCGGGAACCATCCAGCTCAATATCCTGGGCTCGCAGGGCTATACGCAGGCGCAGGCGCGCGGTGACGTGAGGCTGAGCTATTTTTCGGCCGACGGCACGCGTTCGCAGGCGATGTTGAGCAAGGTGGAGTCCGCGCTGGGCGGGGTCTATATCAATGCCAGCAGCGGTATCTTCAGTCACAGCTCGGCTGGCAATGGCACCGTGGTGTCGGGCAATCGGATCGAATTGAATGCGGGCCATGGCGCCATCGGCTCGGCCACTCAGGCCTTGAACATCCATGCGCGTGCAGGATTCGCGGCCCAGGCGGGTCTGGCCGGCGGCGCTGCCAATGCAGACAAGAACATCTACTTGTCTCAGAACACGGCCGGCGCCGACCTGGTGCTTGTCAAACCCACCAGCTGGAGCGATCCGCAAGCGGCGGTGTATTCGGCGCTGGGCAGTGTGAGCATCGTGCTCAATGGTGGCTCGCTGCTCGATGGTGAGCTGGCGGATACCCGTACGGCTACCGAGAAGGCCTACCCGCAGGTGACCGCCAAGATCCTGGCGGATATCCAGTCGCAGATCGGCAAGTACGAGCAGTATTGGTCGGGCGTGCGCGCCTTGAAGTCGGCGACGGTGCGCCTGGATGGCAGCGGCGTGTTTCTCAGCACCCAGGCCGAAGCCGGCCGCTATCTGGTGCTGCGCATGACGCAGCAAGAGTATGCCGCAGCGCTCAAGGCGGCGGTGGACGGCCAATTGCTGGTGCGCCTGGTCTACAACAACACGCTCAACGGCAATGCCCGCGAGGAACTGCTCGGGGTGCTGGACCTGGTGGCAGGGTCGGGCAGCAATGGCGTGTACCAGTTCACCTTCTCGGTCTATGACCAGGCGACCGGCCAGTTGGCGGCGCCTCGCGATATGGCCGAGCTGGGCTATACCGCGGGCAGCCAGGGCGTGCTCTATGGCCCGGCCTATGGCCTGGCAGGGGTGACCGACCCGACCGATGGCAAGCTGCCGGTAGAGTTCACCACGCCGGGCGGGGCGTTGACGATCCAATCAGGCTCGGACACGCTGCAGCTGCGTTTGAGCGGCGAGCAGATCAAGGCCCTGCTGGGCGGTACCATGCCGTCCAGCCTGAACGACTACCGCAAGTTGCTTGACGCCCTGCGGGATTACGATTTCGTCGAAATCGGCGGCCAGAAGCTGCTGATCGATCAGATCCAGGCTATGGGCAGCGGTGGCTCCTGGCTCACCGGCCAATTCGATACGGTACTCATCAGCCTGAAGACGCCTTTCGTGGGCGATATGACGGGGACCGCCGTAGACGGTCTGCGCTCGGTATCGTTGACGCTGGGCAAGGCTTCGGGCGAGGTGCTTGAAGGCGGAATGTATCAACAGGAGGTCACCCCTGTGCGCC
>JAEWJD010000382.1 GCA_023386765.1 Pseudomonadota bacterium
GCCGCCGAGGCCGCCGAGACGGGGCAGGGCGGATCGGCAGAGAAAATGGGCGAGCGTTTCCTGCGTCTTGGCCTGCTTACTGAAGAGCAGGTGCAGCGTGTCGTGCAGTTGCAGAAGGCCGAGCGCCTGCGCTTCGGCCAGGCCGCCGTCAAGCTGGGGCTGGTCTCCGAAAGCCGGGTGCAGGAGGTACTGGCCGAGCAGTACCAGTACGACGTTGCGTCTTCGGCCCGGCAGCAGACGCATCATTTCGAACTGGCCATCGCTGCCGCGCCCTACAGCCAGGAGGCGGAGGCCATCCGCCAGCTGCGCAGTGAAATCTCCATCCGCCTGCAGGATCTGCCCAAGCTGGCGCTGGCCATCGTCAGCCCGCAAGACGGAGAGGGACGCGGCTATCTGGCCGCCAGTCTGGCCATTGCCTTCGCACAGACCGGCCGCAGCACGCTGCTGGTCAATGCCGATCTGCGCGCCAGCGGTCAGCGCGACCTGCTGGGCAGCAGCGACGGGCCGGGTCTGTCGGCCATGCTGGCCGGCCGGGCACAGCCCGGCTTCAGCCGGGCGGTGGCGGGTTTTCCGAAGCTGGCGGTGCTGGATGCCGGACCGCAACCGCCCAACCCGGCGGAGCTGTTGCGCGAACCCGCGCTCGATCGCGTGCTGACCGCCTACGCTGATCGCTTCGAGATCTTCATTCTCAACACACCGGCGGCTGGTGAGTCGGCGGATGCGCAGAGCATCGGCCGGCAGGTCGACGCCTGTCTGATGGTCGTGCGCAAGGACGTGACCCGCATGAACGAGCTGGAGCAGGTCACGGGGGGGCTGGAGTCGGCCGGCGTTCGCCTGCTGGGCACGGTGTACAACGAGTTCGAGCACCGGCCGCAAGGTGTACGCCAGTGGCTGCGAAAAATGCTGCGCGGCTCGGCGCGGGCGCACCGCTAAGGGTGCGCGCATGACGCCGCTTTCGTCCAGCCCCCCCTTCGCCGACGGCCAGAGCCGCGGCGAGCGCTGGGCGGTGTGGCTGCTGATCGGCTTGAGTTTGCTGTTTGCCATCGTGCCCGATACGCTGTCGATGAACGAGCTGGGGCCGGAGGCCAACCACACCATCACGCAAGGTTCGATGTTGCGTCAGGTGCAGTACGGCTCCCTCTTTCTGGGTGCTGCCGTGATGGTCTGGCGTCATCTGAGCACGGCCTGGCGCAATCTGCGCGCCGCCAACCTGTTCCTGCTGCTGCTGGTGGCCTACTGCCTGCTGAGCATGGCCTGGTCGCTTTATCCCAGCATCACCATCAAGCGCACGGTGATCTTCGCCGGCCTGGTGCTGATCGGCCTGGCGGTGGCGCCGCCCATCAGCGAGCCGCGCCAGTTTCTGCGCGTCGTCATGGGCACGTTCACCTTCATTCTGCTGGTGTCTTTCCTGGTGGTCATTTTCGTGCCCCGCGTGGGGGTGGATGGTTTCCTGGGCAATGCCTGGCGCGGTATCACCTGGCAGAAAAACGTGATGGGCGCGATCGCCGGGGTGGCGGCCCTGCTGTGGCTGCGCGAGTGGCTGATGAATCCCCGCCATCGGGGGCTGACTTTCCTGGGGGTGATGTTCTGCGCCTTCATGATGGTCATGTCCAAGAGCGCAACCTCCATTCTCGTGACCACCCTGGGCGCCGGCCTGTACATGATGACGCGTCATCGCCTGTTCGGCGGGCGCCATGCCGGGCAGATCGTGGTGCTGGCGGCGCTGCTGGCCCTGCTGTATGCGGTGCTGCTGTTTTTCGTCATGGCCGGACGCATGCCCGGGGTGGGTGACATCGTCGGTCCGGTGACTGCGCTCTTCAACAAGAGCAGCGACCTGACCGGGCGCGGCGAGATCTGGGACATGATGGAGGTCGCCATCGACCAGCGCCCTTTGCTGGGCACCGGCTATGGCGCCTTCTGGACCGGCGAGGGCGGCCCGGCCCAGTTCATCATCGACAAGCTCGGCTGGGTGCCGGCGCACGGACACAATGGCTATCTGGATATCCTGCTGGACATGGGCGAAGTGGGGATGGCGCTGTTCATCGGCTGCCTGCTGTGGCACGTCACCGGTATCGTGAAACTGTTTCGCATCGACCGCGAAGATGCCGCCATGCACCTGGCGATCCTCTTCATCATCCTGGTGAGCAATATCTCGGAAACCCAGATCCTGCGCGACACGTCCTTCCAGAACATCCTGTTCATCTATTCCTCGCTGGCCATCAGCGGGCGTCTGGCGTCGGTGCGCGCCCAGCGACGCGCAGCCGAACTGGCGGCGCAACCGCCCCGGCCGACGGCGCCGCGTTTCGTCTCGCAGCGGAGGGCCGGGGCATGACGCTATGGCAGCGCGCGGCGGCAGCCTGGTTACTGGCGGCCGCCGGGGCGGCGGCGGCTGCGCCTGCGGCACTGTTTCCTTTCGAGATCGACCTGGCGGCCCTGCGCGGGCCTGCCGATGCCGCCGATCTCAACCGCGCGCTGGGGCCGGCCGACCGGCTGGTGGCGCGCGACGGGCATTTCTACCGCGTGGGCGGCGATGGCCGCAGCGGCACTGCCGACGATGCGCGGCTGCGCCTGTTCGGGGTCAACCTGAGCTTTGGCGCCAATTTCCCGGAACCGGCGCAGGCCCGCGACCTGGCGCGTGATTTGCGCAAGCTGGGGATGAATGCGGTGCGTCTGCATCATCTGGATTCCCTGCCTTCCGATTATCCCGATGCACCGATCAGCATCCTGACTAGTGGGCCGTTCCCCACCTTCAGCGACGAGGCGGTAACGCGTCTGCGTGGACTGATCGAAGCACTGGCCGCCGAGGGGCTGTACGTCAACCTGAATCTGCATGTCGGCTATCGCTTCCGTCCGCGTGTCGACGGCCTGCCGGACCTGGATGGCGGGCAGGACCGGCCGGCGCTCAGCGCTCCCATCCATCTCTATGATCCGCGCTTGCTGGCGCGCCAGGAGGCCTATGCGCGCACGCTGATCGAGCGCCTCGGTCTGCACGACAACCCGGCGCTGGCCATGGTCGAGATCAATAATGAATCCTCGCTGCTGGCTTCCTGGCTCGGTACGGACTGGGCCTCGGCGGTGCCGTCGGCCTATGCCCCGCAGTTGCGGCAGCGATGGCAGGCCTGGCTGCTGGCGCAATACGGTTCGCTGCGGCAGGCCTGCGAAGCCTGGGGAGGATGCGCCGACGGCGAAGCCGGCGCGGCGCAATTGCCGATGCCAGGCCAGGCCAGCGCGCATGCCACCGGCCTGGGGCAGTTGCGGGCTGGCGTGGCGCGGCGCTGGAATGACTGGTTTGGCCAGTCCGAGGATGGCAACCGTCGCGAGGAAGATTTCCTGCGCTTCCTGGCCGCGACGGACCGTGCCTATTTCGACCGCCTGCGTGAGGTGGTGCGCGAAGCCGCCGGCGCGGCGGTACCGGTGACCGGTACGCAGATGGCCTATGGAGGGATGCTGAACTTCGATTCGCAGGCCTCGATGGACTATATCGACGAGCACTTCTACGTGGCCCATCCGGATATCCGGGGCGAGCAAGACTGGCGCATCGCCGATATCAGCGCCAGCGGGCATGAGTTCGACCGGGTGCTGGCGTTGTCGCTGCGCCGTGATCGCGCGCGGCCTTTCGTGGTGAGCGAGTTCAACCAGCCGTTCCCCAACCCGCGTGGCGCGGAGATCCTGCCGTTGATGAGCGCCGTGGGGGCGCTGCAGGACTGGGATGGCTTGTTCTACTTCGATTACAGCGACAGCGCGACGCTGCCGCGTGCGCCGGCCCGCTTCACGCGCAGCGGCGACTGGGGACGCTTGGCGCTGGCCGGCCAGAGCGCCCGCCTGTTCCGCGAACCGTTGCTGGCGCCGCTGGCCGCAGCGATCGATGTGCCGGCCGGCACCCAGACGC
>JAEWJD010000052.1 GCA_023386765.1 Pseudomonadota bacterium
CGCTCCTTCTCTGGATGTTGGAAAAAATGTCCTGCGGGCCGCAGCATAACGTGTCTCCAGGGTAAAGACAAAGGCATTTATCCTCTGTAGCAACTAAAATCGGCCTATGCTCTTTCACCTGTCAGCCCTGGGTAGCTTTCCATGTACGCACGTTCGCCTCTTGAATCCATACGACTTTTTCATGATGATCTGACCACGCTCAGGCGTGATCTTCATGCCCACCCGGAGCTGGGTTTCGAAGAAGTACGGACTTCCGGGATCGTGGCCGCAGGCTTGCAGGCGCTGGGCATCGAGGTGCACCGAGGCATTGGCAAGACCGGGGTGGTGGGCGTGATCCGGGGCAAACGCTGCGACAGCGGGCGCATGATCGGGCTGCGCGCCGACATGGATGCGTTGCCCATGGGAGAGGCCAACGATTTCGCCTATCGCTCGACCAAGCCCGGCCTGATGCATGGCTGCGGCCATGATGGCCATACCGCGATTCTGCTGGGCACGGCCCGTTATCTGGCCCAGACGCGCAATTTCGATGGCACCGCCGTGCTGATCTTCCAACCGGCCGAGGAAGGGCTGGGAGGCGCCAAGGCGATGCTGGATGATGGCCTCTTCGATACCTTCCCCTGTGACGCCGTATATGCCCTGCACAACTGGCCAGGGCTGCCGGCCGGGACGATCGGGGTCAATCCGGGCCCGATGATGGCGGCAGCGGACCGCTTCGAAATCGTGATCCAGGGCCGCGGTGGCCACGGTGCCCACCCCTACCAGACCATCGATCCGGTGACGGTCGCCGGTCATCTGATCACGGCGCTGCAGACTGTCGTCTCGCGCAATGTGAATCCGCTGGATTCGGCTGTCTTGTCCATCGGTTCTGTGCAGGCGGGCCATCCGGGGGCCATGAGCGTGATCCCCGGCGAGGCGCGCATGGTTGGCACGGTGCGCACCTTCCGCAAGTCGGTGCAGGAGATGGTCGAGCAGCGCATGCGGGAACTGGCCTCTTCGATTGCCGGCGCTTTTGGTGCCACCGCGCAACTCAAGTACGAGCGCATCTATCCTGCGACCTTGAATACCCCCCAGCATGCGATGCTGGTGGCCGACATCGCCACGGAGATGATTGGCAAGGAGAACGTGGTGCGCGATCTGACGCCCTCGATGGGCTCGGAAGATTTTTCGTTTATGCTGCAGGCCCGGCCAGGCGCCTATTTCCGTCTCGGACAAGGTGGCGCGGAGTCAGGTTGTGTGCTGCATAACCCCCATTTCGATTTCAACGACGCCGTGATCCCGCTGGGCAGCGCCATGTTCGCAGCCCTCGCCGAACGCGGCATGCCTTTGGCGGAATAATTTCGTATCCATGTCCAAGCTTGCTCAACTGACCATCACCCGTCCCGACGATTGGCACCTGCATCTGCGCGATGGCGCGGCCCTGGAGGCCGTCGTGGGCGATACGGCGCGCCAGTTCTCCCGCGCCATCATCATGCCGAACCTGCGTCCGCCGGTGACCACGACCGAGCAGGCGCTGGCTTATCGCAACCGTATTCTGCAGGCGCTGCATCAACGCATGGGACCGTTGTCGGAGTTCAAGCCGCTGATGACGCTCTACCTGACGGACAACACGCCGGCCGCCGAGATCGAGCGCGCCCATGCCAGCGGCCACGTCTATGCCGTGAAGCTCTACCCGGCGGGCGCGACGACCAACTCGGATGCCGGCGTCACTGATCTGCTGGGCAAATGCGCGCCGGCCCTGGAGGCGTTGGAGCGCCTGGGCATGCCGTTGCTGGTGCATGGCGAAGTGACGGATCCTGAAATCGACGTCTTCGATCGCGAAGCGGTGTTCGTCGAGCGCGTCATGATCCCGCTGCGCCAGGCGTTTCCGGGCCTCAAAGTGGTGTTCGAGCACATCACCACCAAAGAGGGCGCCGAGTATGTGCGCGACGCCGAGGGGCCGATTGCCGCGACCATCACGCCGCAGCACCTGCTCTACAACCGCAATGCCATTTTCATGGGCGGGGTTCGTCCGCATTGGTATTGCCTGCCTATCCTCAAGCGTGAAACGCACCGGCGTGCGCTGTTGGCTGCAGCCACCAGCGGCAGCCCGCGGTTTTTCCTGGGCACGGACAGCGCGCCGCACGCGCGTGGGCTGAAAGAGCACGCCTGCGGTTGCGCCGGCTGCTATACCGGGTTGCACGCGATGGAGCTGTACGCCACGGCTTTCGACCAGGTCAACGCCCTGGATAAGCTGGAGGGGTTTGCCAGCCAGCACGGTCCGGATTTCTATGGCCTGCCGCGTAACACCGGCACGTTGACGTTGCAGCGCGAGCCATTCGTGGTGCCCGAGGAACTGCCGTTCGGCGACACATCCCTGGTGCCGTTGGCTGCAGGCGAAGCCCTTGAGTGGCGCGTGGTGGCCTGAGTTTTTCCAGGGAAAAAAAACGGCTTGCCTCGTGCAAGCCGTTTTTTTTTGGGAGCGTCGGGTTCAGGCGTTGCTGCCTTCGCGTTTGGCTTCCAGAAGCTCCCAGCGCTCGAACTTGGCTTCGAGGGCGGCCTCCAGGCGGGCCAGCTCGGCCTGCACCTGTTCGACTTCCTGGGGTGCGTCGCGATAGAGGCTGCCATCGGCCAGGCGCGCGTTCTGAGCGGCCTGTTCGGCCTCCAGGGCGGCAATTTCGTCCGGCAGCGCTTCGAGTTCACGCAGTTCCCAGGAACTGAGCTTGGCGTTGCGCGCAGGCTTGGCGCGTGCAGCAGGCGCCGGTGTCTGCGCCGCGGCAGGGGGGGCTGCCGGGGAGG
>JAEWJD010000100.1 GCA_023386765.1 Pseudomonadota bacterium
TGCGCAATCAGCGTGGTGGCGGCTGGCCGTGAGGATCGGACCGGGTGCTGCGCCTAAATCTCCCCAAGAAGGAATAAGCCATGAATCTGTCAGCGTCTCTTGACGACCCGCTGCGCACTGCGCCGCCCTTCGAGGGGCCGGGGGAGCGCCAGCCCATTGACGAGCAGACCCTGCGCGACCGGATTGAGGCGCGTCTGGCGCCCCTGTTCGACCGCGCGCTGCAGCTTGACCATGACATCGGCCAGATCGGCAGCGTCTATCCCGATCGGGCCGCAGCGCTGCTCAATGACTGCGCAACCCCTGAGGTGCGGGACGCCTTCGCTGCCCTGGTGCGCTCGGCCACCCGTCCATCTCGTAGTCAGGAGCCGGCCATCGTGCTGTCCCTGCTGAATCGCTGGCTGACGATGGCAAAACAAGCCGCGCTTGCCGATCTGGTGGCCGCTGAGCTGGTTGGGCCGCGCATCACCTTCGAGGCGCGTCAATGAAAACCACCAACTGGCCTGGCGGCGTCAACCGCGCACACAGCAACTGGACGGGCCGAACCCAGCGCACAACTGACTGGGGCGGAAACTGGCAGAAAGACAGCGGCACCCCACCCTGGGGCTGGCCAACCACGATCGCAGCGGCACTGCTGGTGGTGGGCATGTTCGTCGGCCTGTTGCACATCGGCTCCTACGTGGGCCTGGACGCCAGCCACACAGCAAACGACAGCCGCAGCGGAAAGACCGCGTATGCGGCGAAGGAGTGACATGTCCGTCGCAGAACTGATTGAACTGCCGCCGGCGGAAACGGCGCTGCAGGTCTACCAAACGCCGAAAGGTCTCGACCCTTACATCGAGCGCGTGCGCCGGGAGGTCCTGGGCCAGCCCGTCGACCTGAGCACCAAGAAAGGCCGGGAAGCCATCGCCAGCCGGGCATTCAAGGTGCGCAAGATCAAGGCCGCACTTGACGGCCTGGGCAAGGAGCAAGTCGATCGGCTGAAGGAAATCCCGAAGCTGATTGACGCCGAGCGCAAACGCATGCGTGACGTTCTGGATGCGCTGGCCGACGAAGTGCGCGCCCCGCTGAGCGAATGGGAGCAGGCCGAGGAGGATCGCATACAGCGGCACAAAGGCGCCATCGCCGGAATGATCTCCATTGTGGTCGACTGCGGCGAATCCACAGACTCTCTGCGCGCCGCCATCATCGCGGTGGAGGCTATTGGAATCGGGCCTGATTGGGAAGAGTTCGAAACCGAGGCAGCCCGCACCAAGGACAAGGCCCTCGCCGGCCTACGTGAGCGGCTGGCCGCCCGTGAGAAATACGAAGCCGACCAAGCCGATCTTGAGCGCCTGCGCGCCGAGGCAGAAGAACGCCGGAAGCGAGACGAACAGGAGCGCATCGCCCGAGAGGCCGCCGAGCGTGCCACCCGCGAAGCCGAGGCCCGCGCCCAGGCGGAGCGTGATGCCGCTGCAAAGCGCGAGGCAGACGCCAGAGCCGAAGCCGAGCGCCGCGAGCTGGAACTGAAGCTGCAGGCCGAACAGGCCCAACGCGCCGCAGCCCAGGCAGAAGCTGACCGCCTGGCCGCCGAGCAGCGCGCCGAGCAAGAGCGCCTGGCGGCAATCGAGCGAGAAAAGCAAGCCGCTGAAGCCGCGCGTCTGGCCGAGATCAAGCGCCAGGCCGATGCCAGGGCAGCCGAGGAATCTCTCGCCGCCAGCCGGGCTGCCGATGAAGAACACCGCCGGCGCATCAATCGCGCGGCCCTGGCCGCCTTCGTCGCTGGCGGAATGCCCGAGGACTGCGCCAAGCAGGCCATCACCCTCATTGCCCTCGGGAAGATCCCGGCAGTGAAGATCACCTATTGAGGCAGATATGAACGAAGTTATGGAAGCGCCGGCCCGGGATCTGGCCGCGCACACTGAAGGCCCGGCCGCAAACTCCCCCATGGGGATGATGTTGGCGGCGATGCAGCAAGGCATCAGCCCTGACCAAATCCGCGAAATGATGGCGCTGCAACAGCAATGGCAAGCCATTGAGGCAAAGAAAGCGTATGACGCAGCGTTTGCGGCGTTCAAGGCCGAAGCGGTAACCATTGTGAAGGGCAAGGCCCGTTCCGATGGCCCGCTGAAAAATCAGAAATACGCCGAGCTGCACGATGTCGTTAATGCGGTAACGCCGGCACTTTCTAAACATGGGCTGTCGTCAAGCTGGAAGCTGACCAAAGACGAAAAGGACTGGATGGAGGTGACTTGCTACCTGCGCCACGTCGGTGGCCATGAGGAAAGCGTATCGATGGGCGGCCCTCCTGACGTTGGCAGCGCCCGGAATGCGATTCAGGCCCGCGCCAGCACTAAGACCTACCTGGAGCGCTACACCCTGAAGGCGATTACCGGCCTATCTGAACAAAACGACGACAACGATGGCGCGGGTGCAGAGAAAGATACCGCCCTGCGCGACGAGTGGATCAGCAGGGTTGCTCAGGCGGGGACGCTAGATCAGTTGATGTCAGTTTGGCGGGAAGGCGCCGCCGCGATTGATAAGACCGACAGCCTGAAGTCATACAACGCCTTCAAGAAGGCATGCACCGATAAGCGCGAAATGCTCAAACAAGGAGACGCCTGATGGATCTGATCTATCACACTGCCCCGCAGGGCACCCCTGAATGGCTGGAAGCCCGGCGCGGCGTCATCACCGGCAGCCGGTTCAAGGACTGCCGCGACCGGCTGAAAAACGGTGCGCCGTCGAAAGCCTGCCTGTCTTATGCGATGGATGTTGCTCGCGAGCGCGCCGGCGGACGCGCCGCTGACGTTTTCGTGAACGGCGCTATGCGCCTCGGCACCGAGCAAGAGCCCTTCGCCCGCGCCGCCTACGAAGCCAAAACCGGCAACTTCGTGGAGGAAGCTGGCTTCATCACCACCGACGACCGGCTTTTCGGCGTGAGTGTTGACGGTCTGGTGAATGACGACGGAATCATCGAAATCAAGACGATGGTTTCGTCCGGCACGCTGTTCGAAGCCGTGGTCGATGGCGACATTAGCAGCTACATCGACCAGTGCAACGGCGCCATGTGGTTGCTCGGCCGGCATTGGGTTGACCTCGTGCTGTGGGCCCCCGACCTTGAGCCGATCGGCCGCCACCTGACGATCGTGCGGATCAGGCGGGACGACAACGCAATCGAGGCACTTGAATCCGACCTGATGGACTTCGAGCGCACTGTCACCCGGTACGAGACCCTGCTGCGCAAGGAGGCGGCTTAACCATGGCACAGCTTTTTGGAATGGCCCGGATCGGCCGCGACGTGGAAGTCCGCTATACCCAGGCCGGCGAAGCGGTAGCCAGTGTTTCCCTGGCCTTTGATTACGGGAAAAAAGGCCAAGACGGCAAGCGGCCGACCCAGTGGGTGGGTGGCTCACTCTGGGGGAAGCGCGCAGAATCCCTGGCGCCCCATCTGCTCAAGGGCAGCCGAATGTGCGTAACCCTGGATGACGTGCACATCGAAACTTTCCAAAGCCGCGACGGCACGCCGGGTCACAAACTGGCTGGCCGCATTACTGCTATGGAGTTTGGCGGTGCGCCGCAACGCGAAGCACCGGCAGCGCACCCCCCAGCGCGTCAACTACCACAACCGAACCAGTACGCGGCTCAGCGCGGCGGGCCGGCGCCCGCGGCCAGCCTCGCGGATATGGACGACGATATTCCGTTCTAGGACTAGTCCACGCTGCGATTCTGTGTCGCCCACTCCAGGTGATGGCGAACATTCGAAAAATATCTACCGCAGTGAGGGCATTTGTCTTTCCCGAATGAATGGGGGAACTGGAATTTCGGGAGCCTTCTCAACATGGCGCTTAGGTAGCGATGGAAGAAATATTGTGCCCGAGCGTAAGACATATCAGCTCCTCGGCAAGTCAAGATATTGTTCTCCAGGCACTTTCTTGAAAATACCGCGACAGGGTCGCCCTCCCCTGCGTGTCGATATAAACGTATGAGCTCGGCTGAGATTTCAGAAAACTCAGTGCTGTAAATGATGGCAAAGTGCGCCCCCCTGGCCTGATTCAGCGCGTTGATGGCGGCAGGGGATTGCCGCTTTAGAGCCTCAATCAGTGCACGCTCCTTCCGCCTCATGCTTCTGTTGAGTACCAATTCTTCAGCCTTGAGAAAAACACATAGGAAGTGTGAGTTGCCGGTAGCCCACGAGCCAGTCGCGAGCTACCGCCAGACCCCGTTGGCATCACCTCACGCTCATCGGCAATGGTTTGACCGTAGGCATGTTACGACGGACTCTGCCTTGCAAGGAAATTCTAATGTGGTTCAAAAACCTAAAGGTCTACCGCCTTTCGGCCGCTTGGTCGTGCCTGGGCGAAACGCTTGAAGCCGCGTTGGCAAAGCATGCCTTCCAGCCCGGCAGCAATCTGGAAATGCAGCGCCTGGGCTGGGTATCACCCCGCGGCAACGGCCAGCTGGCCCATGTCGTCAACGGTCAGATCCTGCTGTCGCTGCGCGCCGAGAAAAAGGTACTGCCGTCGTCGGCCATCAATCAGGCTGCCAAGGCCCGCGCCCAGGAAATCGAAGAGCAGCAAGGCTACAAGCCGGGCCGCAAGCAAATGAAGGAAATCAAGGAGCGCGTCACCGACGAACTGATGCCGCGCGCCTTCAGCATCTATCGCGACACGCGCGTCTGGATCGACACCCGCAATCACTGGCTGGTGATCGACGCGGCCGCCTCGGCCAAGGCAGACGAAGTCATCGGCATGCTGGTCAAGACGGTCGATCCCCTGCCGCTGGAGAACCTCTACGTGGCGCAGTCCCCGGCTGCCGCCATGACGGGCTGGCTGGCCGCCGATGAGGCGCCTGCCAACTTCTCCATCGACCAGGACACCGAACTGCGCGCCTCCGGCGAAAGCCGCGCCGCCATCCGCTACGTCAAGCACAGCATCGACGCCGACGACGTGCGCCGCCATATCCAGTCCGGTAAGCAGTGCACCCGCCTGGCCATGACCTGGGCCGACCGGGTGTCCTTCGTGCTTACCGAAGCCATGGACGTCAAGCGCGTCACGCCGCTGGATGTGCTCAAGGAAAATCCGGACAACCTCGCGCTCAATGACGACGAGAAGTTCGACTCCGACATGGCCCTGATGACCGGCGAACTCGCCAAGCTGATGACCGAACTGGTCGATGCCCTGGGCGGCGAGAAACGATAGACCACGCAGCCTCCCCCAACCAATCAACTCAAGGACCAACAATGCCCACCATCGAACAAATCCGCCCGCACGTCACGGACGACTACTACGTTTCCGCCGCTGACGTTGTTGCCCTGCGCTGCGAGATCCCCGCGGACAGCGCCGACATTCCCGACAGCGTGCGCGATCTCATCGTCTGCGTGCTTGTGCTGCGCGACGGCGCCGCCTATTCCGGGTCGAGCACGACCGAGGGCGATGCTGCCCAGCGCCACCAGCAGGCACAAGAGCGCGCGATCGCCAGTATCCCCGCCGCCAAGCTCGCCGAGTTGGGCTTGTCCGAGTAACGCGATGGCTGGCCGCTCTCAACGAAGCACGCCAGAAACTGGAGGCTAACTCATGAAGCAACGGATCATCAGCCTGCTGGAGCGGGCGAAGGAAAACGGTACGACGATTGGTGATGTGCTGGCTGAGGTGCGGGGGATCTCCGACGGCTGGCAGCCTATTGGGACGGCGCCGAAGGATGGATCCGAGATATGGGGCTTCAACGGCGAACAGGCCCGAATGCTGTGCTCCGAAGGCGAGCATTGGGCCCTTTGGGTATGGGCAGACTCGTCCTTGGCAGATATCGATCCATCCCCCGACCAGCCCACCCCCTGGATGCCCATCCCGGCAGCGCCCGGAGCTGATAACCCCGCCAGCCGCCCCGCTCTCCCTGCCGCAGACGAGCGCGCCCAGGTGGTCGATCTGCGCACACCCGCAAACATGGCGGTCAATGGCGGCGCACTCCAACTGGCGCTGAACGTGCTGCGCCGAGCCGGTAAACACGAAGTAGCAAAGGAGTTGGAAAAGACGGCGCAGCCTGTCGCAGACGGGCGGGATGCGTTGGACGCGGCACGGTATCAGTGGCTGCGTTCGCTCGAATCTGTCCGAGAGCATGACGACTGGACGATATATGACGGCGACGGTAACGCGGCCAGAGGAGAAGCGCTCGATGCCGCCATCGACGCCGCCATTGCCGCCCAGCAGGGCGAAGGGGGTGGGGTATGAGGATGCTTAGACAGACGATACGCGGGTGCTTTACCTTGCCTCATGTGGGCGCTCATCCGGGCAACTTTTGGCTATGGGCATTCGTGGCTATGGGCGCACTGGCCGGAGCAAAAGGCGGCTTCCCAGGTGTGCTATTTGGCGCTCTGGTGATGCTTATCGGTATGGGAATCCCGTACCTGTTTGGCGCGTATGGGCGCGCTCAAGAATCGGATTCATCGATTTCCGCCCAGCAGCACAAGGGGGAAGCGTGATGGATACGGCAATTCTCGACCCTTGCTGCGGCGGCCGCATGATGTGGTTCGACCGCCAGGACCAACGCGCCCTGTTCGGCGATATCCGCAGCGAAGAGCACACCCTGTGCGACGGCCGTGCATTCAACATCACGCCCGACCTGAACATGGATTTCCGGGTCATCCCGTTCGCAGACGACACATTCGCCCTGGTCGTGTTCGATCCGCCCCATCTTCGGCGGGCTGGCCTAGATTCATGGCTGCGTGCCAAGTACGGCATCTTGACCGAGGACTGGCGCGAGGACCTGCGGCGAGGCCTCGCTGAATGCTTCCGCGTCCTGCGCCCCGAAGGCGTACTGATCTTCAAGTGGGCAGAGGTGCAAATCCCGGTTAGCCAGATTCTTGCCCTGACGGATCACCGGCCGCTGTTCGGCCACAAGTCGGGCAAGCGCGAGAAAACGCACTGGCTGACGTTCATGAAGCCAGCCACTCTCGCGGGATGGAGCGAAGGGAGGTCAGGTGGCCCTCAAACGCCTGCATCACCAAGCTCTTGATCTATCCGCGCTCGCGCTTGTGAAGCCGCCCAATCCGCAGCGTCCCTGGAGTTCGGAAACGACGGGACATAGCCGGTAGGAAGAGTGCGGCCGGATCGAGCCGTTGCATCGCCTTCAAGAGCATAACGAACAACTCCATAGAAGGCCGACAAGTTCTCGTCCTTCTGGGCCCAAACCGATATTTCAAATCCACGATAGATCAATTCAGCCTGACTGTACTTCTTGATGATGCCGCGGACTTGCTCCATATGCACCTCCCCTGGTTGGTTGCTAAATCGTACTTCCTCTAAGCAGGAGTGTCAGCATGCCCCCCAACACCAGCAGCACGACAGACCCCATTGCCGAGGCCATCCAGCTGCTGACCGAAGAAGCTGCCAGCCTGCACGAATGCCACACCCGGACGCCCGGCGACTGGACGGGCGAGCCGGAAGCCAAGGCAGCCTATGACCGCATCCTGGCGGTGGTGGCTGGGCTGGAGGCGATGTACCCATGAATGAAGCCATCCAGCGACTGCTGGACACCACACGTAACGCATGGAGGCCCGCCTAGCGCGGGCTTCGTTTTGGAGCCGAGATGGATACTTTTTTGAGTGCCGACGAGGTGGCAGAACTAACTGGCATCAAAATCGGGAAACGAGTCGAAGGGAGGCCCCTTAGCCGTGAG
>JAEWJD010000157.1 GCA_023386765.1 Pseudomonadota bacterium
GGCGTCTGGCGTCACCGGTGCGGGGCCCCATGGGCCCCCGCAGCGATTTCGCGCTGGTGTTTTCAGCGCTGGTCCGGCGAGGAGGGTGCCGCCGGCCGGTCCGGCAGCCGCAGCCGCAGGCACGTGCCGCCGCCCGGCGCGGGCTCAAGCACGAGGCTGCCGCCCAGCAGGCGGGCGCGCTCGCGCATGCCCATCAAGCCGTAGCTGCCAGGGCGGGGCTGCGCCTGCGGCAGGCCCACGCCATCGTCGCGCACGGTCAGCTCAAGCACATTGCCGTCATGCTCCAGCGTTACCCAGACCTGACGCGCCTGGGCATGTTTGGCGACGTTGGTGAGGCTTTCCTGGAAGATGCGGTAAAGATGCGCCATGGCATCGGCCTCAAGGGCCAGTGCTTCGGGCGGCTTGAGGTAATGGCAGATCAGCCCATAACGCGTTTCGAATTGCCGCAGATGGTTCTCGATCGCCACGGGCAGGCCCAGATGAGGCAGGGCGCTGGGGTGCAGATCTTCCGAGATCTGCCGCACCGTGGTGATGGTGTCCTGCAGCAGGCTCAGGCATTGCCCCATCATCTGCGTGAGGCGTTCTGCCTGTGCGGGATCGTCGGGTGTCTTGTGCAACTGGCGTGACAGGCGCGAGAGGTCGAATTTCAGCGCCGAGAGCATGCCGCCCACGGCATCATGCAGTTCCATGGCGAAGCGCTGGCGCTCGGCCTCGCGCAAGGTTTCGATATGGTTGACCAGCGCGGCCAGGGCGGCACGGGATTGCTGCAGCTCGGCCTGGCGTTGCAGGCGCTCGGTGGCATCGATACCCACGCCGATGACGGCGGGTCCGCCATTGAAATCGATGCGCCGCCCATGGATCTCCAGGGCCCGCTCGCCACCATCGGGCAGCTGCAGGTGCACCGTAAAGGTCGAGTCCTTGTCGCCGGTCAGGCGGCGTTCATACTGCTTGAGCAGGGAGTCGCGCTGCAGCGGCGGGGCCACCTTGGCCAGCGGGCGACCGACTAGCTTTTCGCGGGGTACGCCGCAAAGCCGGGCAAAGGCATCATTGACATAGACCAGATGCGCATTCTGCAACAGGTAGATGCCCGCGACGGACTGTTCAATCAGCCCCTCGAAGAGCAGACGATAATTGGTGGCATCCTGGCTCAAGGGCCAGCGCAGGTCCTGCATGCATCTACACCTGGAAGATCGCCTTCCGAGTAGGAAAACGATGACATGAAGATAGGCTATATCCGACAAGAAAATACGAACACGCCTCTTTAAACTCTCTCCCACACTAATGAGGCCCTACAGGCGTGTCAATGCCGGGTCAGATACGGGAGACAACACGGTGCAACGACGATCACTTCTGAAACTGGCTGCCGCCGCTTCGCTGGGCGGCAGCGCGCTGCTGGGCCGGGCCCTGCATGCCGCCGAGGCTTTTCCTTCGCGTCCCATCCGCATCCTGGTTGGTTTTTCGCCCGGCGGGGTGACCGATATCGTGGTGCGGGCACTGGCCGAGAGCGCGTCCACCGTGTTCGGCCAACCCATCATCATCGAGAACAAGCTGGGGGCGGGGGGGGTGATGCCCGCCTATCAGCTGCTCAACAGCACGCCGGATGGCTACACCCTGGGCCTGATTCCGCAAAGCGTGTTCCGCCTGCCCTATATCAACAATATCAAGTGGGATCCGGCCCAGGACCTGGAATATGTCATTCGCCTGACGGGTTTCACCTGGGGACTGGTGGTGGCGGCCGATTCGCCCATCAAGACCTTCAAGGACTACGTCGAGTATGCCCGCAGCCATCCGGGCGAGCTGAGCTACGGCACGGTGGGTAGCCTGACTACCCAGCACTTGACGATGGAGCAGATTGCCCGGGCGCTGGGCGTGCAGTTCAATCACGTGCCCTATAAGGGCGTGGCCGAGGCGCTGCCTGCCTTGATGGGCGGCCACATCATGTCGGTGGCGGATGCCTCCTCCTGGGTGCCCTATGTCAAGGCAGGAAAGATGCGCCTGTTGGTGGTCTGGACGGACAAGCGCGTGCCGCAGTTCCCGGACGTGCCGACCCTGCGCGAAGTCGGCATCGACATGGTGCAGACCTCGCCCTGGGGGCTGGCCGCGCCCAAGGGCACGCCGGCCGCCGTGGTACAGCGCCTGCACGATGGTTTCCGCCAGGCCATGCAGGGCAAGGCCTTCCAGGAGTCGCTGACCAATTATGATATGGAAGAGCAATACCTCGACGGCGCGGCCTACCGCGATTTCGCGCGTGACGCGGTCGAGAGCGAAACCCGTATCCTGGGCGCCCTGAACGTACCGCGCGGCGGCCAGTAAGTCCTGTCACCTGTCTTGCCGCCACCCATGATTCGTGTCCTGATCGTCGATGACCACACCATTTTCCGTGAGGGTCTCAAGCGCCTGCTGGCCGATGAGGACGACATCTGCGTGGCCGGCGAGACGGCCGACGCGCAGGAGGCGCTCAGCCGCCTGCGCGAGTCGCCCTACGATGTGCTGCTGCTGGATGTGAACCTGCGCGGGCGCAGTGGCCTGGACGTGCTGCCGTCGATCCGCGCGGAATGGCCCCGGCTGCCCATCGTGATGCTCAGCATGTACCCGGCCGAACAATATGCCTTGCGCGCGTTTCAGCTGGGCGCGACCGGTTATGTAGCCAAGGACATGGAGCCCGATGCGCTGGTGCTCAGCATCCGCCAGGCGGCAGCGGGCGGGCGCTACTTCCCGGCCGAGATCTCCGACAAGACGCTGGCCACGGTGGCGCGTGGCGATACCCTGCATGAAGCCCTGTCGCCACGGGAAAGACAGATATTCCTGCTCATGGTGCAGGGCGCACGCCTGACGGACATCGCTCAGCAGTTGATCGTCAGCGTCAAGACTGTCAGCACCTACCGTGCCCGCATCCTCCAGAAACTCAAGGCCGGCAGCAATGCCGAGCTGGTGCAGTACGCCATTCATCATCGCCTGATCGACTGAACCGGCGGCTGCTTCGTTTCCGTCCCCGTGCCCGGTCCCGGTCATGGGGTTTTTTTTGGCCCTTAACAAGGTGTTATGAAGTAGCGACGAAACGGAATGCGACATTAGGTTATGTGCTTTCTATCATGGCGGGCATACCGGGGGTCTGTCTAGGCACAGGCCAATCGGCAACAGCCTGGCGGCCGCAAGCGGTCTGCCCGGCCAAGACAAGGCGGCTCTACCGATCTGCCAGCCAAACCAAGGAGGACATCCAATGCGTGCATCGTTTGCCGGCCATACCGGCTCCCTTTCGTGTTCCCCCGTGCGCGCCGCCTGGCGCCGCCGCGCCGCTGTGCTGGGCAGCTCGCTGCTGTCGCTGGCCCTGGCCTGGGGAATGAGTTTGCCGGCCCAGGCCGCCGACGCGGCCCGTCCCGCCGCGGCGCCGGCCGCCGAACTCGTTCTGCTGGGCGTGGCCGGCGGCCCGACCTGGTACGGCAAGGATTCGCCGCATGGCATTTCGTCGGCGCTGGTGATCGATGGCCGTGCCTATATCGTGGACCTGGGGTCCGGCGCCTATCGCCAGTTGCGCCGCGCCGGCATCAAGCCCGGCACGGAGCAGGCGGTGTTTTTCACGCACCTTCACACGGACCATGTGGTCGATCTGGCCAGCCTGCTGATGTACGACCCCAGCGCCCGCCGACGGGCCGGCGCATCGTTGCAGATTTTCGGGCCGGGCAACCGGGGGGTGTTGCCGCCGCTGGCGCCGGGCATGAAGGAAGAGGTCGTCATCCATGAGGAAAACCCGTCGGCCGGCACGCGCGATATGGTGGATGCCATCGTTGGGGCGATGGCGGCCGACATGAATATCCGGGTGCGCAGTGAAGGGGTGCCTGACGTGCGCAACTTCTTCCAGGCCCATGACATCGCCCTGCCTGCGGGCCTGAAGGTGGATCCCAACACCGATCCGGCGCCGCCGATGGAGCCGTTCGTGGTGTGGCAGGACCCGCAGGTCAAGGTCAGCGCCACCCTGGTGCCGCATGGCCTGGTCTTTCCCAATTTCGCCTATCGCTTCGATACGGCCCAGGGCTCGGTGGTGTTTTCCGGTGATACCGCCGTCAGCGACAACCTGATCCGCCTGGCCAAGGGGGCCGACATTCTGGTGCACGAGGCGATCGATCCGGCCTGGGTGGATCACATCGTCGGCGCCAAGCCCTGGGACGCGCGTCAACAGGCGCTGGCCAAGCAGCTGCTGGAGGCACACACCACGCCGCAGCAGGTGGGCGAGGTTGCCACCCGCGCCGGCGTCAAGACGTTGGTGCTGTCGCATCTGGTGCCGGGTGATGCGCCGGCCGAACATTGGGCCCAGGCACGCGAGACCTTCGCCGGGCCGGTGGTGGTCGGGCAGGATCTGATGCGTCTGCCGCTGGCCGGCCGGCCTTAAGGGGAGGCGCAAACATGCCTGATTTTTCACTCAAGTCGCTGGGCCGTCTGACGGCGCTGTGCCTGGCTGGGGTGTCGCCCCTGGCGCTGGCCGCGGCCGGCTGCGCCGAAGTGGTGCTCGATGGGCGTTCCCTGACGCTGGCACAGGTCGAGGCCGTGGCGCGCCGCGATTGTCCAGTGTCCCTGGAAGCAGGCGCACGCCAGCGGGTCGAGCGGGCCCACGCTTTGCTGCTGGCCTACGCCAAGCTGGATCGCCCGGTCTACGGTTTGAACCGGGGGGTGGGCCTGAACAAGGACCAGACCATTTTTGAAGGCGGTGAGATATCGCCGGCGGTGCGGGCGCGCTCGGAGCAGTTCAACCGCGACCTGCTCAACTCGCACAGCGCGGCCTATGGCCAGACGGTGCCGCGCGACGTGGCGCGCGCGGCACTGCTGATCCGGCTCAATACGGCCCTTACGGGCGGGGCCGGCCTGCAGCCGCAGGTGGTGCAGGGCTATGCCGACCTGCTCAATCATGACATTACCCCGGTGCTGTATGGCGACGGGTCGGTCGGGGAGGCCGACATCACCGTATTGGCGCCCATCGGCCTGGCCCTGATGGGCGAGGGCGAGGTGGATTACCGGGGTCGGCGCATGAGCGCCGCCGAGGCGTTGCAGCAAGCGGGCCTGGCCCCGTTGCGGTTGTATGGCAAGGACGGGCTGGGCGTGGTCAGCGCCAATGCCTACGGCGCCGCGCTGGCCAGCCTGGCCGCGCGCGATGTGGCCCGTTTGCTGGCACAGGCCGATGCCGTGGCGGCGCTCTCGCTGGAAGGCCTGGGAGGCAATCTGGCGCCGTTGCTGCCGGTGACGCAGGCGCAGCGGCCCTTTGCGGGCCAGCAGGCGGCGGCGTCTCATATGCGTGAGCTGCTGCAGGGCAGTTCGCTGTGGCAGCCTGACCCGCAGCGGGCGCTGCAGGATCCGTTGAGCTTTCGCACGGCCAGCCAGGCGCACGGGGCGGCCAGGGATCTGCTGGGCCTGTTGCAGACGCAGCTTGTGCTGCAGCTCAACCATGCCGATGACAACCCGACGGTGGTGCTGGACGCACAGGTTCCGGCCGACGCCTCGGCCTATGAGAAACCGTTCTATGTGACGCAGGGCGCGGTGCGCGGGGCGGTCATCCCAAGCGCCAGCTTCGATCCCAGCGCCTGGGCCTTGCCGCTGCAAGGCATGACGGTCGCGCTATCGCAGGTGGCCCAGTTGTCGGCCCAGCGCAGCCTGCGCCTGACCGAGAGCGGCTTCACCGGGCTGGCGCGTTTCCTCAGCCCGGGAGGCGGAGCCATCGGCTATGGGCCGGTGCAGAAAAGCGTGTCGTCGCTGGCAGCCGGGGTGCGCAGTCTGGCCCAGCCGGTGATGACCGACGTTCAGCCCCAAGCCGGCAATATCGAGGACGTCGGCAGCAATGCTCCCTGGATCGCGCAGCGCCTGGGCCAGCAGGTCGAGGGCGTCAACCGCCAGCTTGCCCTGGAATTGCTGCTTGCCGCGCAGGCGCTTGATCTGCGCCGGGCGGCGCATCCGGACTACCAGCCCGGACAGGGAACCGGTGCCCTGTGGCGCAGCTTCCGCGAGACGGTGCCGGCTTTGACGGCCGATCGCCGGGTCGACCTGGATCTGGCACGCGCCGACGCCTTCCTGGCCGCCCAACGCCGCACGGCCGTGCCTTGATTCCCACCGGCTTGCGAGGCCCGCGCCCAGGAGGCTTGCGGCGCGGGCGCCGCGCGCTGAAGGGGAAGCGCTGGTGGCCCGCCCCTGGCGCATCCTGGAGGAGTACGCCCGGGCCGGATGGTTGGGCTCAGTGTGCGTTCAGATGGCGCGCGAAAGTCTGCGGATCGGTGTTGGTGCCGCACAGCAGCACCCCGACGCGCTTGCCGGCGAGCTCCTCCTTGAGGGGGCCGATGAGCGCGGCGGTGGCAGCCGCGCAGGCCGGCTCGGTGGCCAGTTTGAGCTGGTCGAACAGGCCCCGCATGGCCTGGCGCAGCAGCCCGTCGTCCACCGTGACCAGGCGATCGACGTGCTGGCGGCACAGTTCATAGGTGTAGCGCTCGGTATGTGGCGCCATGAGGCTGTCGGCAATGCTCTGCATCGGTCCCATCTTGATGGGGCCGCCGGCCTCGAAGCTGCGATGCATGGCATCCGCGCCGGCCGGCTCCACCCCGAACACCTGGCAACCGGGGCGGGCCAGTTTGACCGCCCGGCTGATGCCGGAAATGAGCCCGCCGCCACCGATGGGCACGATCACCGCGTCCAGTTCGCCGGCCTGTTCCATCCATTCCTGGCCGAGGGTTGCCGTGCCCAGCACGGTGGCAGGGCCGTCGAAGGGATGGACGAAAAAGCGACCTTCCTGATCCTGGATCCGCAGCACGGTTTCAAAGGCGCTCGGGCCATCCTCGGCCAGGATGACCTCGGCGCCATATTCGCGGGCCAACGAGACGCGTGCCGGACTGGCCGTCTTGATCATCACCACCTTGGCGCTGATGCCCAGCCGCATGGCGGCATAGGCCACCGCCACGGCGTGGTTGCCGGCCGACACGCAGGTCACCCCTGGGGCGCGCTGAGCGTCGCTCAGCGCGAGCATGTTGGAGAAAGCGCCGCGAGCCTTGAAGGTGCCACTGACCTGCAGCAGCTCGAACTTGAAGTTCACGGGGGTGCCGGCCACCGGCGTGAAGGCGTCGGTTTGCAGCACGGGCGTGCGGCGCACCCAGGGCTGCAATCGTTCTTGCGCCAGGGCGATATC
>JAEWJD010000019.1 GCA_023386765.1 Pseudomonadota bacterium
GATCACATCGCCATCGTGCGTGTCGAACAGCTCTATCCCTTCGCCCACAAGGCGTTCGAGACCGAGCTGCGCAAGTACCCGAAGGCGACCGAAGTGATCTGGGTGCAGGACGAGCCGCAGAACCAAGGCGCCTGGTTCTATGTCCAACACCACTTGTACGAGAATATGGCCGAAGGCCAGAAACTGGCCTACGCCGGTCGTCCCGCATCGGCATCGCCGGCCGTGGGCTACCTGGCCAAGCACCAGGAGCAGCAGAAGGCGCTCATCGAGCAGGCTTTTGCTTCCAAGTACAAGGGCTTCATGCTGACCAAGTAAGCACCGGTCGCTGACAACAGAACACGCATTTAACGGAATTCATCATCATGGCTATTACTGACGTCGTCGTTCCCCAGCTTTCCGAATCGGTTTCGGAAGCCACCCTGCTGAACTGGAAGAAGCAGCCCGGCGCTGCGGTCGAGGCCGACGAGATCCTGATCGAAATCGAGACGGACAAGGTCGTGCTCGAAGTGCCGGCCCCCTCGTCGGGCGTGCTGGCTGAAATCGTCCAGGAAGATGGCGCTACCGTCACCTCGGGTGAGCTGATCGCCCGTATCGACACGGCAGCCAAGGCGGCTGCCGCCCCGGCCGCCGCTGCCGAGCCGGCCGCCGCTGCCCCGGCTGCTGCTGCCGCCGCCCCGGCTGCTGCCAGCAACGCCGCTGCCGGCGTGGCCTCGCCGGCTGCCTCCAAGATCCTCGCTGAAAAGGGCGTGGATGCCGCCAGCGTGGCCGGCACCGGCCGTGACGGTCGTGTCACCAAGGCTGACGCCATGTCCGCCAGCGCCGCGCCCAAGGCTGCCGCCCCGGTCGCTCCTCCCACGCTGTCGCTGGACGGCCGTCCGGAGCAGCGCGTTCCCATGAGCCGCCTGCGTGCCCGCGTGGCCGAGCGCCTGCTGCAGTCGCAACAGGAAAACGCCATCCTGACGACCTTCAACGAGGTCAACATGCAGGGCGTGATCGACCTGCGCAACAAGTACAAAGAGAAGTTCGAGAAGGAACACGGCGTGAAGCTGGGCTTCATGTCCTTCTTCGTCAAGGCCGCTGTGGCCGCCCTGAAGAAGTACCCGGTGCTGAACGCCTCGGTCGATGGCAAGGACATCATCTACCACGGCTACTTCGACATCGGCATCGCCGTGGGCAGCCCGCGTGGTCTGGTGGTGCCGATCCTGCGCAACGCCGACCAGCTGTCGATCGCTGAAATCGAAAAGGGCATCGCCGACTTCGGTCAGCGTGCTGCAGCCGGCAAGCTGGGCATTGAAGAAATGACCGGTGGCACCTTCTCGATCTCCAACGGTGGCGTGTTCGGCTCGATGCTCTCGACCCCGATCATCAACCCGCCGCAATCGGCCATCCTGGGCGTGCACGCCACCAAGGAGCGTCCGGTGGTCGAGAACGGCCAGATCGTGATCCGCCCGATCAACTACCTGGCCATGTCCTATGACCACCGCATCATCGACGGCCGCGAAGCCGTCCTGGGCCTGGTCGCCATGAAGGAAGCGCTGGAAGATCCGCAGCGCCTGCTGCTGGACCTGTAATCCGGCTGGGGCGGCGATCATGCCGCCCCGCGCGCATCTGAGGTGCGCGGCGGCCCTGACGGGCCGCCTTTCTTCCTGTCCCTAATCGAGAACACTATGTCCAAACAATTTGACGTCGTCGTCATCGGTGCCGGCCCCGGCGGCTACATTGCCGCGATCCGCGCCGCCCAACTCGGCATGTCGGTGGCCTGCATCGACGCCTGGCAAAACGGTGAAGGCGGCGCTGCCCCGGGCGGCACCTGCACCAACGTTGGTTGCATCCCGTCCAAGGCGCTGCTGCAATCTTCGGAAAACTACGAAGGGGTCACGCACCACTTCGCCGATCACGGCATCGAAGCCAAGGATGTCAAGCTGAACCTGGATAAGCTGATCGGCCGCAAGAACACGGTCGTCAAGCAGAACAACGACGGCATCCTGTACCTGTTCAAGAAGAACAAGGTCACGTTCTTCCATGGCAAGGGCGCCTTCGCGGGCAAGGTTGACGGCGGCTGGGCCGTCAAGGTCACCGGCACCGCCAACGAAGATCTGGTTGCCAAGCATGTCGTGGTTGCCACCGGCTCCTCGCCGCGCGAACTGCCGGGCCTGCCGTTTGACGAAAAGAACGTGTTGTCCAACGATGGCGCGCTCAACCTGTCGGCCGTGCCCAAGAAGCTGGGCGTGATCGGCGCTGGCGTGATCGGCCTGGAAATGGGCAGCGTGTGGCGCCGCCTGGGCTCCGAAGTCACCGTTCTGGAAGCGATGCCGGAGTTCCTGGCTGCTGCCGACCAGCAAGTGGCCAAGGAAGCCCTCAAGGCCTTCATCAAGCAGGGCCTGGACATCCAGACCGGCGTGAAGATCGGCGAGATCAAGGCGGGCGCCAAGTCCATCACGATCCCGTACACCGACGCCAAGGGTGCCGAGCACAAACTGGTGGTCGACAAGCTCATCGTATCGATTGGCCGCGTGCCTTACACCGGTGGCCTGGATGCCGACAGCGTGGGCCTGAAGCTCGACGAACGCGGTTTCATCGCCGTGGACGACGACTGCAAGACCAACCTGCCCAACGTGTGGGCGGTGGGCGACGTGGTGCGCGGCCCGATGCTGGCGCATAAGGCCGAAGAGGAAGGCGTGGCAGTGGCCGAGCGCATCGCCGGCCAACACGGTCATGTCAACTTCGCGACCGTGCCGTGGGTCATCTATACCTCGCCCGAGATCGCCTGGGTCGGCAAGACCGAACAGCAGCTCAAGGCCGAAGGCCGCGAGTACAAGGCCGGTTCCTTCCCGTTCATGGCCAACGGCCGTGCACGCGCGCTGGGCGATACCACCGGTTTCGCCAAGGTGCTGGCCGACGCCAAGACCGATGAAGTTCTGGGCGTGCACATTGTCGGTCCGATGGCCTCGGAGCTGATCTCCGAAGCCGTGACCATCATGGAGTTCCGTGGCGCCGCCGAAGATATCGCGCGCATCTGCCACGCGCACCCGACGCTGTCCGAAGCCGTCAAGGAAGCCGCCCTGGCGGTGGACAAGCGCGCGCTGAACTTCTGATGCCGCGCGCCGGGCGCAGCAGCGGTATCGGCTGCCCCGGCATTTCGATGTGCCGCGACGCCGCCAACCCGACAGGGTTGGGGGCGTTCGCATGCTGGCGTGCCGCCAGGAAGCCGAGATGAACGTCCGCGAATATTACGAACATGCCCTGGCCGAACGGGGTTACCAGCCCGACGAGGCCCAGCTGAAGGCCATTGATCGCCTGCAGTGCTACTACGATGATTGGGTGCGCTTCAAGTCGATGCGCTCCAATGCCCTGAAGAAACTGCTCAACCGCCCCGAAGTGCCGCGCGGCGTCTATCTGTGGGGAGGGGTGGGGCGCGGCAAGAGCTTTCTGATGGATGCGTTCTACGCCACCGTGCCGGTGCAGCGCAAGACGCGGCTGCATTTTCACGAGTTCATGCGCGGTGTCCATCGCGAGCTGGAAAACGTCAAAGGCATGCAGGATCCGCTCGATGAGGTTGCCCGGCGCGTTGCCAAACGCTATCGCCTGATCTGTTTCGACGAGTTCCACGTCTCCGACGTGGCCGATGCCATGATTCTGCATCGCTTGCTCTTCAAGCTGTTTGAGTACGGCACGTCCTTCATCATGACGTCCAACTACGAACCGTCTACGCTCTATCCCGACGGTTTGCACCGTGATCGCATCTTGCCGGCCATCGCGCTCATCGAGGCACGCATGGACATCATGAACGTGGATGCGGGTATCGACTATCGGCGTCGCTCGCTTGAACAGGTGCAGTGCTATCACTCGCCGCTGGACGAAGCCGCGGGCGAGGCCTTGCAACAGGCGTTCAATCAATTGGCCGACACGGCGCCCCAGGAGCCGTTGTTGCATATCGAACACCGCGAGATACGTGCCGTGGCACTGGCCGGTTCGGTGGTGTGGTTCGATTTCGCCACGCTCTGTGGCGGCCCGCGCTCGCAGAACGACTACCTGGAACTGGCCAATCGCTTCCATGCCGTGATCCTCTCCGATGTGCCGCGCATGGGGCCGCGCCAGGCCTCCGAGGCCCGCCGCTTCACTTGGCTGATCGACGTGTTCTACGACCACAAGGTCAAGCTCATCATGTCGGCCGAATGTCCTGCCGAAGAGCTGTACACGGAGGGCGCGCTGGCCAATGAATTCCATCGCACGGTGTCGCGCATTCTGGAAATGCAGTCGCGTGAATACCTGGAGTCCGAGCGGCGCCAGGCCGGGATTCTGTAAGTCTCCGACACCCCGCTTGCGGGGTGTTGTTTTTTGGGCGACACAGGGCCATGGATAAGGCTTATATATTGATAATGCAAGTGATTATCAATAACATGCCTATTTTGGTCGTTATCTTGCAGCTACCTCTGTGTCCGCGCATGTTCCTTTCCCCACCGTGACGCCAGCGGCCAGTGCGCCGATCGAAGGTCTGTACCGGGAGCACCGCCCCTGGCTGATGGGATGGTTGCGGCGGCGCGTAGACAGCCCGCAGCAGGCCGAAGACCTGAGCCAGGATGTCTTCATGCGCATCCTGCAGGGCAGCAAGACCGTGCGCGCGGATCAGGCCAGAGTGTTCCTGGCCACGATCGCCCGAGGCCTGGTGATCGACTACCGTCGTCGCCGCGCGCTGGAGCAGGCTTATCTCGATTACCTGGTCAGCCTGCCGCAAGGCGCGGAGCCTTCCCCGCAGGAGCGCCTGCAGTTGATGCAGGCGCTCTGCACCCTGGATCGCATGCTGGCTGAACTGCCGCCACGCGTGCGGCAGGCTTTCCTGTTGTCGCAGATCGACGGGCTGGGTTACGCCGAGATCGCCGTGCGCCTGGATGTGTCGCTTAGCTCGGTGCAGCAATACATGATCCGCGCCATGACCGCGTGCTGCGAGGCTTTCCATGACTGAGTCCACCCATCGGCGCGAGGCAATCTCGTGGTGGGTCTGCATGCAGTCCGGGATGGCGACCGAACAGCAGCAGGCCGACCTGCAGACCTGGCTGCGCGCAGACGCCGGTCACCGGCAAGCCTGGGAGCGTGTGCGCGCAGTCGAGTGCGGCATACGACAGGTGCCGGCTGCGCTGGCACATGCCGCGTTCACGCCGCCGCGCCGCCGCACCGTATTGCGCGGCCTGCTGGGGCTGGGGGCTGGGGCGCTGGCGGGTTGGGGCATGTATCGCCACGCCCCATGGCAGCACCTGGTGGCGGATGTCGGCAGCCCCGTCGGGCAGACGCGTCAGGTGTCCCTGGGGCCGGGGGCATCACTCATTCTGGCTAGCGATACGGCGTTGCGGGTGCGCCGGCAAGGCGACGGCCATGCGGTACACCTGTTGCGCGGCGAGGTGCTGGCCGAGCTGCGTTCGACCGACCTGTGGCTGGATACCGGCTTTGGCCTGCTGCATGCCGAGCAGGCGCGCTTTTGCGCGGCACGCGGTGAACGGGGTTGCCGGGTCGAATTGCTCCAGGGTGGGCTGACCGTCGATCGTGGCACGCATCAGCAAGCCTTGTCCGCGCCACAGGGGTTGCGTCTGGGACGCCAGGGCGGGCTGCGGCTGCAAACGGTGGACGCTGATGCCGCGGCCTGGGTGGATGGGTTGGTGGTCGCCCAGGATTGGTCGCTGGATCGTCTGGTGTACCGGCTATCGCGGGCCCGGCATGGTGTCATTCATGTCGATGAGCGGGTGGCCGGGCTACGGGTGTCAGGGGTCTTTCCGCTTTATGACGCCGAGCGTGCACTGGCGGCGGTGTCGCGCTCCCTGCCGATCCAGGTCGACCGGCGCAACCGCTTCTGGTTAAGCATCGTGCCTGCCTGATCCGAGGATACATGTAGTTACCAAAATTATGTCTGAGGCCCTGTAGATCGGCAGTCCTTCTTCGGACTGTCCTATGAATCCGCCAGTTTTGCTACAGGAGCCATTTGCTTTGTCCACTTTGTCCGACTCTCATGCCTGGCGTCAGCGCCTGGCACGCCGCGTTCTGCTCAGCGCGCTGGCCGGCGCCGGCGCCTTGAGCGCCCAGGCGGCCCTGGCCCAGGCCGCCGTTGCCACTTACGACATCCCGGCAGGCCCGCTTGCAACCGCCTTGACCCGTTTTGCCCATGCCGCCGGGGCGGTGCTGTCTTTCGACCCGGCGCAATTGCGGGATCGAAGCAGTCCCGGCCTGCAGGGCCGCTATGGCGTGAACGAAGGTTTTTCGGCCTTGCTGGCCGGCAGCGGTCTGCAGGCGCGGCGCGCTGCCGATGGTGTCTGGACCCTGCAGGCGGTGCCGTCTGCTCAGGGGGCACAGACCCTGGCGCCGATCACGGTGCGCGGCAGCAACAATCCGAATGACCCGACCGTTGGCTATGTAGCCACCGCGATCGTCAGTGCCACGCGCAGCGACACGCCGCTGATCGAGATCCCCCAATCGGTGTCCGTGATCACCCGCGAGCAGATGACGGAGCAGGGTGCGCAGACCCTCAACCAGGTGCTGCGTTATACCTCCGGCGTGGCGACCGAGACGCGCGGCGGCACGGCCACGCGCCTGGATCAGTTCACCGTGCGCGGTTTCTCGGCCTCGACCTACCTGGACGGCATGCGCGTCTTCGGCGGGCGCGATGCCTTGCCGCAAGTCGATGCCTATCGCCTGGAGCGCGTCGACGTGCTGAAGGGCCCGTCGTCGGTCATGTATGGCCAGGGCGGACCGGGCGGGGTGGTCAATCAGGTCAGCAAGCGGCCGACCCTGGAACGCCAGAACGAAGTCGAGGTGCAGGCCGGTAATTTTGACCTGCGCCGCGTCAACATGGACTTCGGCGGCGCCCTTGATGAGCAAGGCACCTTGATGTACCGGCTGTCGGGATCGGCGTATGGCTCTGATGGCCAGCTCAAGCACACCAAGGAGCGGCGTTACTTCGTTTCGCCGGCCTTCACGTGGCAGCCCAGCGCCGACACCAGCCTGACCGTGCTGACCAATTTCCAGCATGATCCGGATATGGGCTCGTATGGCGCCGCCTCGGCGATGCGCACGGTGCTCTCGGCCCCTGACGGCCGCAAGCTCAAGCCGAACTACTACGACGGCGACGCCAACTTCGAAAAGAGCGACCGCAAGAGCTATTCCTTGGGGTACGTGTTCGAACACCGCTTCAACGATACCTTCAAGGTCAGCCAGAGCCTGCGCTACCAGCATGCCGAAGGGGTGTATCGCAGCGTGTATGGCAGCAGCTCGCCTTATTACGGCTACACCGGCCCGGACTATCGTTATCAGCAGCGCGCCGCCATCGCCACCGATGTGGATGTCGATGCCTTCACGCTGGACAACAACCTGCAGGCGCGTTTCGATACGGGCCCGCTGGCGCATACTTTCATCACCGGCTTCGATTACCAGCACGTGCGCACCGACACCTTGTCGGGCTCCGGTTCGGCGCCGCCGATCGATGTCCTCAATCCGAACAATCGCATGCGCATCCCGGTGCCGGCCTTCACGTCGGATCAGACCCAACGCCAGGTGCAGACCGGTCTGTACGCACAGGATCAGATCAAATGGGACAAGCTGTCGCTGTTGTTGGGCGGACGCTACGACTGGGCCCGTACCCACACCGGTACCGACAACCTGCAGCGCGGTACCCACAGCAGTTCGGCCTTGTCGGCCGAGGCCTTCACGGGCCGCGCGGGCCTGATCTACAACTTCGACAATGGCCTGGCGCCCTATGTCAGTTACAGCGAGTCGTTCGAGCCGCAATCCGGCACGGGCTGGAACAACGCGACCTTCAAGCCCATCGAAGGCAAGCAGTATGAAATCGGCGTGAAGTATGAACCGCCGGGTGCGGACACTATGGTCACCCTGGCCGCCTTCGACCTGCGGCGCGAGAACATGCTGACCACCGACCCCAACCCGGATCACATCTGCGGCACGGGCCGCTGCTCGATCCAGGC
>JAEWJD010000236.1 GCA_023386765.1 Pseudomonadota bacterium
GGCATCACTGCGCCAGCGCTCCATGACGTCCGCCACCCGCCAGCCCTCGGCCATGAGCAGCCGGAAAGTGGTCATCACCGCCGGCTGCGACAAGGCCTCATAGAGACAGTCCACGAATCGACAGGACAGCGCGCGCAGGCTCTGCACGCCGTCGAGCATGGCCTCGGGATCGATGGGCGTGGGCTTGAGCCAGCGCTCCAGCAGCGCCGCCAGCATGTCTTCCTTGCTGGCGAAATGGGCGTACAGCCCGCCTTTGGACAGGCCGGCACGCCCGGCAATGTCGTCCATGCGCGTCGCGGCATAGCCGCGCCCTGCGAACTCCACCAGGGCTGCGTCCAGGATCTCCTGCACCCGGCGCTCCGGTGGCAACCGGCGGCGGCTCGGTGCTTCTTGGGAAACGACGGTGTTCATGAGACGATCCTTAGGTATTGCCGAAAGCCCATTAGATACCGACTGGTCGGTCGTTAGTTTGATTAACCTCAAGTTCAAGGCCGTCCTTCTGTCCCACAATTAGCAGATGAGATCGGATTAGCCTGATACCGGTCAGGAAAGCCCCCTGAGCGCCAGGATTCGACCCTTTTTTCGGTGAGGAATTGATGAGCAATGGCAGGACGATGCCGCTGGACCAGGCGGCTCAAGCCCTGGATAGCGCAGCAACGGCAGCAATGGCGCGTTGGACCGGATCGTTGTCACCCGCCGCAGGCCTGCTGGCCTGGACAGATTGGGCCAGCCATCTGGCCAACGCCCCCGGCAAGCGTCTCGCGCTGGCTGATCTGGCCTGGCGCCAGGCCGGTGAACTGGCCCGCTACCTGGCCGAGAGCTGCAGCGGCGAGGCCTGCCCCTGCATTGAAACCCAGGATCGGCGCTTCTCCGATCCCGCCTGGCAGCAGTGGCCCTTCAATCTCTATCACCAGCAATTTCTCCTCACCCAGCAGTGGTGGGAAGCCGCCACCCGCGATGTGCCGGGCGTGACGCCGCACCATGCCCAGGTGACCGCCTTTGCCGCCCGCCAATGGCTGGACATGTTCTCGCCGGGCAATCTGCTGGCAACCAACCCCGTGGTGCTGCGCCAGACCTGGGAAGAAGGCGGCGCCAACCTGCTGCGCGGTGCGCAACATGCCATCGAGGACGGCCTGCGCGAACTCAGTGGCCGCCCGCCCGCCGGGGCCGAGCAGTTCCGCCCCGGCCACGAAGTGGCCGCCACACCCGGCAAAGTGGTCTACCGCAATGCCCTGATGGAACTGCTGCAATACGCCCCGGCCGGCGGCGCTGTCCATCCCGAGCCGGTGCTGATCGTGCCGGCCTGGATCATGAAGTACTACATCCTGGATCTATCCCGCCACAACTCCCTGATCGGCTATCTGGTCAGCCAGGGCTTCACGGTGTTCTGCATTTCATGGAAGAACCCCGGCGTGGCCGAGCGCGACCTGGGCATGGACGACTACCTGAACGACGGCATCGGCGCGGCGCTGGCAGCCATCGGGGCGATCGTGCCCCAGGCGCGCGTGCACGCCACCGGCTATTGCCTGGGCGGCACGCTGCTGGCCATCGCTGCGGCCGCCATGGCGCGCGACGGCGACACGCGCCTGGCCAGCCTGTCGCTGTTTACCGCCCAGACCGATTTCAGCGAACCGGGCGAACTGAGCCTGTTCATCGACGACAGCCAGATCAACATGCTCCAGGCGCAGATGGATCGCAAAGGCTACCTGGGCGCCAGCCAGATGGCCGGCGCGTTCCAGATGCTGCGCTCCTACGACTTGCTGTGGTCGCGCATGGTCAACGAGTACCTGCTGGGCGAGCGCCGCCCCATGTCCGACCTCATGGCATGGAACGCCGACGCCACCCGGATGCCGGCCCGCATGCACACCGAGTACCTGCGCCGTCTGTTCCTGAACAATGATCTGGCCCAGAATCGCTACACGGTTGGCGGCAAGCCGGTCATGCTGGGCGAGTTGCGCCTGCCGATGTTCGTGGTAGGCACCGAAACCGATCACGTGGCCCCCTGGCGCTCGGTCTACAAGCTGCACTACCTCAGCCCCGCCGAACTGACATTCGTGCTAACCCGTGGCGGGCACAACGCCGGCATCGTCAGCGAACCTGGCCGCCCGCGCCGCAACTACCGCCTGCAGTGCCGCCCCGCCAACGCCACGAGCGTCACCGCCGAGCAGTGGTTGGAGCAAACCCCTCGCCAGGAGGGCTCCTGGTGGCCGGCCTGGGTGCAATGGCTGGCGGCCCGTTCGGGTCCGGCCACTGCTTCTCCTCCTTCGCTGGGCGCTGCGCGCCGCGGCTATCCCGTGCTTGGCGACGCGCCGGGCACCTACGTGCTGGAGCCTTGACCTCATGACCCGCTGTCTACGCCTGCTGGGCACGGCGCTCAGCGCCAGCCTGCTGTCGGCCTGCCTGTCGCTGGCCCCCGAAACCCACACCGGCCCCCTGCCCGTGCCGCACGCGTTCCCGCAACCCGGCACCCCCGCGCCTGCTGACGCCGTGGCGCCAGCCGCGCTGCAATGGCAGGACTTCTATATCGAACCGCAACTGCAGCGGCTGATCGACACTGCCCTGGATCACAACCGCGACCTGCGGCTGGCCACCCTGCGGGTGGAAGAGGCCCGCGCAGCCTACGGGATCCAGCGCGCCGACCAGTTCCCCACCCTGGGCCTGTCGGCCGAGGGTGGGCGGCAACGCACGCCGGGCGATCTCAACCTGACCGGCCAGCCCATCACCGCCTCGCAGTATCGGGTAGGTGTGGGCGTAGCCTCCTGGGAACTGGACTTCTGGGGTCGCGTGCGCGACCTCAAGGACGCCGCTCTGCAGAGCTACCTCGCCAGCGAAGCCGCACGCCAGGCGGCCACCCTGTCGCTCATCGCCCAGGTGGCCGACAGCTACCTGACCCTGCGCGAAATGGACGAGCGCCTGGCGATCACGCGCCAGACCATCGAAACCCGCGCCGAGTCGCTGCGCATCTTCCGCCGCCGCTATGAAATGGGCGCCGTCTCCAAACTGGACCTGACCCAGGTCGAGACCCTCTGGCAGCAGGCCAGTGCCATGGGGGCCGAACTGGAACAGGCACGAGCCACCCAGTTCCAGGCCCTCCAGCAACTGGTCGGTACCCCGCTGGCGCTGCCGCCCTCGGAGGCCACCCTGGCTGCCGACGACGCGCTGATGCGGCCCTTGCCGGCCGGCCTGCCCTCGGCCCTGTTGACCAACCGCCCCGACATCGTGGCCGCCGAACACAATCTGCGTTCGGCCAACGCCCGCATCGGTGCGGCGCGCGCGGCCTTCTTCCCGCGTATCACCCTGACCGGCGCCTTCGGCACGGCCAGCAGCGAACTGGACAATCTGTTCCAGGGCAGCAACCGCGCCTGGAGCTTCATGCCCAGCCTGGACCTGCCGATCTTTGACGCCGGCCGCCGCCAGGCCAACCTGGACCTGGCGCGGGCGCGCGAACAGCAGGCCGTGGCCGAATACGAAAAAACCATTCAGACGGCCTTCCGCGAGGTGGCCGACGCCCTGGCCGCGCGCCACTGGCTGGCCGAGCAGGTGCGCGTGCTGCACGCCTCGGTCCAGGCCCAGTCCGAGCGCGCCCGGCTGGCGCGCCTGCGTTACGACCATGGCGCCTCGCCTTTCCTGGAAGTTCTGGACGCCCAGCGCGACCTGCTGCAAGCCCAACAGCAATGGGTACGCACGCGCCGCGCGCTGCTCTCCAGCCAGGTTGCCCTTTATGCCGCCCTGGGCGGCGGTATGCAAACCACGCCCGACGCCCAGCCGGCCGCGGCCCAACCCTGATCGAGGTCTCCCGAGATGACTGCCCGAAAGTATCTGCTCCTGGCCATCGCATTGGTCGTCGCACTGGCGGCCTACTACGGCTGGCGTGCCTACAGCAACCGCGGCCCCGGCGAGGGCTTCGTCAGCGGCAACGGCCGTATCGAAGCCACCGAAATCGACGTGGCCACCAAACTGCCCGGACGCGTCGAGGACGTGCTGGTCGATGAAGGCGAGTTCGTCACTGCCGGCCAACCCCTGGCGCGCATGCAGATCGACACCCTCAATGCCCAGCGCGACGAAGCCCGCGCCCAGCACCAGCAGGCCATCAACGCGGCCAACAGCGCCCAGGCCCGCGTGGCCCTGCGCCAGAGCGACAAAGTGGCCGCCCAGGCCGTGGTCGTACAACGCGAAAGCGAACTGGATGCCGCACGCCGGCGCCTGACGCGCTCGCAGACCCTGTCGCGCGAAGGCGCCTCGTCCATCCAGGAACTCGACGATGACCGCGCCCGCGTGCGCAGTGCCGAAGCCGCCGTGGCCGCTGCGCGCGCACAGGTCGCCGCCGCCCAGGCCGCGATCCAGGCCGCCCAGGCAGAAGAAGTCGGCGCCCGCTCGGCGGTCGAGGCCGCCCAGGCCACCATCACACGCATCGAGGCCGACATCACCGACAGCGAGCTACGCGCACCGCGCTCAGGCCGGGTGCAATACCTGGTGGCCCGCGCCGGCGAAGTGTTGCCCGCCGGCGGCAAAGTGCTCAACCTGGTCGACCTGGCCGATGTCTACATGACCTTCTTCCTGCCCGAGCAGGCGGCCGGGCGCGTGGCCCTGGGTACCAAGGTGCACATCATCCTGGACGCCGCGCCCCAGTACGTGATCCCGGCCAGCGTCAGCTACGTTGCCAGCACGGCCCAGTTCACGCCCAAGACGGTGGAGACGGCCAGCGAACGCCAGAAGCTGATGTTCCGCGTCAAGGCCCAGATCAGCCCCGAACTGCTGCAGAAGCACCTCACCCAGGTCAAGACCGGCCTGCCCGGTGTGGCCTGGATCAAACTGGACGAGCAGGCCCAATGGCCCGCCGACCTTGACGTCAAGGTGCCGTGATGGATGTCGCGCGGCTCGACGGGGTGACGCTGCGCTACGGCCAGACCGTGGCGCTGGATAACCTGAGCCAGAATATCCCGGCCGGCATGATGATCGGCCTGATCGGCCCGGACGGGGTGGGCAAGTCCAGCATGCTCTCGCTGGTGGCCGGCGCGCGCGCCGTGCAGGAAGGCAAAGTGACGGTGCTCGACGGCGACATGGCCGACGCTGCCCACCGCGAAGCCGTCTGCCCGCGTATCGCCTACATGCCGCAAGGCCTGGGCAAGAACCTCTACCCGACGCTGTCGGTCGAGGAGAACCTGCAGTTCTTCGGCCGTTTGTTCGGCCATGACGCAGCCGAGCGGCGCGCGCGCATCGACACCCTGACGCGCGCCACCGGGATGTCCGCCTTTCTGGACCGGCCAGCCGGCAAGCTGTCCGGCGGCATGAAGCAGAAGCTGGGCCTGTGCTGCGCCCTGATCCACGACCCCGATCTGCTGATCCTGGATGAGCCGACCACCGGCGTGGACCCGCTGGCGCGCGCCCAGTTCTGGGAGCTGATCGACACCATCCGCCAGGAACGGCCCTCGATGAGCGTCATCGTGGCCACGGCCTATATGGATGAGGCCCAGGGCTTTGACTGGCTGATCGCCATGGATGCCGGGCGCATCCTGGCCACCGGCACGCCAGCCGAACTACTGGCTGCCACCGGGCGCGACTCGCTCGAGGCCGCCTTCATCGCCCTGTTGCCTGAAGAGAAGACACGCGACTACCGCCCGGTGGAAATCCCTCCGCTGGACCTGGACGCCGACTCCGAAACCGCCATCGAAGCACGCGACCTGACCATGCGCTTTGGCGACTTCGTGGCGGTCGATCATGTCAATTTCCGTATCCGGCGCGGCGAGATTTTCGGCTTCCTGGGTTCCAACGGCTGCGGCAAGTCCACCACCATGAAGATGCTGACCGGCCTGCTGCCGGCCAGCGAAGGTCAGGCCTGGTTGTTCGGCCGCGAAGTCGATCCGCGCGATATCGCCACCCGGCGCCGCGTCGGCTATATGTCGCAGGCTTTCTCGCTTTACGGCGAACTGACGGTACGCCAGAACCTGGTGCTGCATGCCCGCCTGTTCCATGTGCCGCCCGAGGAAATCGAAGCCCGGGTCCAGGAGATGGCCGAGCGTTTCGAACTGCTCGACGTCATGGACGCCCTGCCCGAGAACCTGCCGCTGGGCGTGCGCCAACGGCTGTCGCTGGCCGTGGCGATGGTGCACAAACCGGAACTCCTGATCCTGGACGAGCCCACCTCGGGGGTGGACCCGGTGGCGCGCGACAACTTCTGGCGCCTGCTGATCATGCTGGCGCGCGAGGACAAGGTCACCATCTTCATTTCCACCCACTTCATGAACGAGGCGCAGCGCTGCGACCGGATGTCGCTCATGCACGCCGGCCGGGTGCTGGTGAGCGATACGCCGGCGGAGATCACCCGCAAGCGCGGCGCCAAGACGCTCGAAGAGGCCTTCATCGCCTACCTGCTGGATGCCGGAGCCGGCAACGCCCCCGATCCGCAACAGGCCGCCCAGGCCGTCGATGCCACGCCGCATCATGAAGACCGCCACCTGGGCAACTTCCACTTCAGCCGCGCGGCCAGCTACATGTGGCGCGAGGCCCTGGAGCTGCGCCGCGACCCGGTGCGCGCCACGCTGGCGCTAGTGGGTTCGCTCATCCTGATGTTCGTGATGGGCTTTGGCATCAGCCTGGACGTGGAAGACCTGCGCTATGCCGTGCTCGACCGCGACCAGTCCGGCCTGAGCCACAACTACTCCCTCAACCTGGCAGGATCACGCTACTTCATCGAGCAACCACCGATCACCGACTACGAAGAGCTCGACCGGCGCATGCGCTCGGGCGAACTCTCGTTGGCCATCGAGATTCCGCCGGGCTTCGCGCGTGACGTGCAACGCGGTCAAAACGTGCAGATCGGGGTCTGGATCGATGGCGCCATGCCGCAACGCGCGGAAACCATCCGCGGCTATGTGCAGGGCATGCACCAGGGCTGGCTGCTTGAACAGGCGCGTGCGCGCTATGGGGCCTCGGTACAGCCGGCGGCCACCGTCGAGACGAGATTCCGCTACAACCCAGACGTGCGCAGCCTGCCGGCCATGGTACCGGCCGTGATCCCGCTGCTGCTGCTGATGATGCCTGCCATGCTCACCGCCCTGTCGGTGGTGCGCGAGAAGGAACTGGGTTCCATCATCAACCTGTACGTCACGCCCGTCACGCGGCTGGAGTTCCTGCTCGGCAAACAGGCGCCCTATGTCGCCCTGGCGATGCTCAACTTCCTGCTCATGGCCTTGCTGGCGGTGACGGTGTTCGACGTGCCCATCACCGGCAGTCTGCCTACGTTGCTGCTGGCCGCGCTGATCTACAGCGTCATCGCGACGGCCATCGGCCTGCTGGCCTCGTCCTTCACCCGCAGCCAGATCGCGGCGCTGTTCTTTACCATGCTGGGCACCCTGGTGCCGTCGGTGCAATTCGCCGGCCTGCTCAACCCGGTCTCGTCGCTGGAAGGCGGCGGGCGGCTGGTCGGTGAAATCTACCCTGCCACCCACATGCTCACCATCAGCCGCGGCATCTTCAGCAAGGCGCTCACCCTGGGCGACCTGTACAGCGCCTTCTGGCCAATGCTGATCGCCATTCCCATCATCCTGGGCGCAGCCGTGCTGCTGCTGCGCAAACAGGAGAGCTGACCCATGCGCCGCCATCTCGCCAACATCTACCGCCTGGGCGTCAAGGAACTCTGGAGCCTGGCCCGCGACCCGATGATGCTCATCCTCATCGTGGTGTCCTTCACCCTGATGATCTATACGGCCGCCACGGCCGTGCCGGAGTCGCTGCACAAGGCCCCCATCGCCGTGGTCGACGAGGATGTCTCGCCGCTGTCGCAGCGCATCATCTCGGCCTTCTTCCCGCCCCACTTTCTGGAACCGGTGATCATCTCGGCCGCCGAGCTCGACGGCGGGATGGACCGCGGCGACTACACCTTCGCCCTCAACATTCCGCCCAACTTCCAGCGCGACGTCCTGGCCGGCAGGCCCGCCGAGATCCAGCTGAACATCGATGCCACCCGCATGAGCCAGGCCTTCACCGGCAGCGGCTACATCCAGCAGATGATCAACGACGAAGTCACGGCCTTCGTCAAGCGCTACCGCAGCATCGAAGCCCTGCCGGTCGAACAAGCCATCCGCATGCGCTTCAACCCCAACCTGACCCAGGCCTGGTTCGGCGCGATGATGGAGATCATCAACAACGTCACGATGCTGTCCATCATCCTGACCGGCGCGGCCCTGATCCGCGAGCGCGAGCACGGCACCATCGAGCACTTGCTGGTGATGCCGGTGACCCCAACCGAGATCATGCTGGCCAAGGTCTGGTCCATGGGCCTGGTGGTGCTGGTGGCAGCGGGACTGTCACTCACCTTTGTGGTGCGAGGCGCGCTGCAGGTGCCGGTCGAGGGCTCCATCGCCCTGTTCCTGACCGGCGCGGCGCTGCACCTGTTCGCCACCACCTCGATGGGCATATTCCTGGCCACGCTGGCCCGCAGCATGCCGCAGTTCGGCATGCTGCTGGTACTGGTGCTGCTGCCGCTGCAGATGCTCTCGGGCGGCACGACGCCGCGCGAAAGCATGCCCCAGTTCGTGCAGGACATCATGCTCGCCGCACCGACCACCCACTTCGTCGAACTGGGTCAGGCCATCCTGTACCGCGGCGCCGGGCTGGACGTGGTGTGGTCGCCCTTCCTGGCCCTGCTGGTCATCGGAAGCGCCCTGTTTGCCCTATCTCTGCGGCGTTTTCGCAGAACGCTCAGCCAGATGGCCTGAGCCCCGACCCTGTTTCCCATCAATTTGCGAGGAAGGATCATGAAGAACACGCAAGCCTCTCAGAGCAGCACCGCCCCGGCAGCCTCCCTGATGGCGGCCAACATGGCCTACTGCCAACGCCTGGCTGAACTGGCCCGCCAGAGCCAGGCGCGCTGGATGGCCCTGGGCAACCAGGTCTGGACCGACCAGGCCGCCCGCGGGCAACAGGCCATGGCACCCCTGACCCAGTCGCACAATTGGCAGGATCTCGCGCCGGCCATGGGTGAATTGGCGCGCCGCAATTGGCAGCAGCGGCTGAGCGCAGCCGAAGCCGTGGTCCATACCACCCTGACCGAACAGGCCGCGCTGACCGCGGGCGTGTCCGAAGCGCTCAATACCTGGCTGCAGGACGCGGCCGGCCTGTGCCAGAACATGAACGCCGGCCCCATCGGCCAGTTGTGGAGTTCGCTGGCCGACCAGATGGGCGCCGCCGCCCGGGCCAGCACGCCCTCGGGAGCGTGAGATGACGGTAACGCGTACCGCCTTGGTGACCGGTGGCACCGGCGCGCTCGGCCAGGCCATTGCCGTGGCGCTGCATGACGCCGGCCACCGGGTCATCGTCACCTGCCGCCAGCGCGGCCAGGCCGAACAGGCCTGGCTGGACACCCACGCGGCGGCCGGCCGCGAATTCCTGGCCTATCCTGTCGACGTAGCCGACTACGCCAGTTGCCGCGCCCTGGCCGACACCCTGGCGGCCGACGGCCTGTCGGTGGACATCCTGGTCAACAACGCCGGCGTGACCCGCGACGCCAGCTTGCGCAAGATGGCCGCTGACGACTGGGCCACGGTGCTGCGCTGCAACCTGGATTCCATGTTCAACATGACGCAGCCGCTGATCGAAGGCATGACCTCGCGCGGCTGGGGCCGTGTGGTGAACATCTCTTCGGTCAACGGGTTCAAGGGCGCTTTCGGGCAGACCAACTACGGCGCCGCCAAGGCGGGGGTACATGGCTTCACCAAGTCGCTGGCCCTGGAAGTCGCCCGCAAGGGCGTCACGGTGAACACTGTCTCGCCCGGCTACCTGGATTCGCCCATGGTCGCCGCCGTCCCCCAGAGCGTGCTGGAAGAAAAAATCCTGCCTCAGATCCCCGTGGGCCGTCTCGGACAGCCCGCAGAGATCGCCGCCCTGGTAACCTTCATCTGCAGTGATTCCGCCGGCTACATGACAGGCAGCAACGTAGCCATGAACGGCGGCATGTACTGACGGTTCGCGAGGCGACGCGGCGCCCTGCAAACCGAACGATTTCCCCAAACAACGCTAGATACAAAGAGGATGTCATGTTGAAGATTCTTGTTCCCGTCGACGGTTCCGAGGCCGCGCTGCGCGCACTGCAGGACGCCATCGACCTCGCCAAGGACAGCCGCCAGGGCGGCGAGCTCTTTCTGCTCAACGTCCAGGTGCCCATCGTCTCGGGCCATGCCAAGCGCTTCCTGAGCCAGGACCAGATCGATGCCTACTACAAGGCCGAAAGCGACGAAGCCTTCGAACGCGCCCTGCCCCTGGCCCAGGCCAGCGGTCTGAGCGTGCAGGCCGACATGCGCAACGGCCAGTACGGTGACACCATCGTTGGCTACGCCAAGGAAAAGGGCTGCACCCGTATCGTCATGGGCACGCGCGGCCTGGGTTCGGTCGGCGGCCTGCTGCTGGGGTCGGTGGCCCAGAAGGTGATTTCGCTGTCGCCGCTGCCGGTCACGCTGGTCAAGTAAGTCCCCGGCCCCGACAGGCCGGCTCAAGCGCGCCCCTGCTCCCCAGGGGCGCGCTTGTCTGAGGGGCCAGGGATTTGCCATAATCAGTCCGTCTGACCCACGCACCGCCCGGCACGACTACAACGGGCGCGCCCTGGCGCGGCCGGTCCGGCCCGCCTCTGCCCCTTTCTCCCGGAACTTCTCCTCCCTATGTTCAAATCCGACGACACTGGCAAACTGATTCTGCGCCTGGCCCTGGGCATCCTGGTCCTGCTGCACGGTCTGCACAAGCTCGACACCGGCGTCTCCGGCATTGCCGGCATGCTGGATCAGCGCGGCCTGCCCGGCTTTCTGGCCTACGGCGCCTACCTCGGCGAGATTCTCGGTCCGCTGCTGCTCATCATCGGCGTCTATGCCCGCCTGGGCGCGCTGCTGGTCTTCGTGAACATGTTGATGGCCTTCGCGCTGGTGCATGCCAACGAACTCAGCTCCCTGACCCGCTCGGGCGGCTGGATGCCGGAACTGCCGGGCATGTTCCTGTTCGCGGCGCTCGCCATCATGTTCCTGGGCGCTGGCCGCTTCAGCCTGGGCGGCAGCGGCGGACGCTGGAACTGAGCCATGACC
>JAEWJD010000267.1 GCA_023386765.1 Pseudomonadota bacterium
GGATGGCACGCCGTGCAAGGGGGGCAGGCAGGGCGGGGGCCGTCTGGACAGGGGCCCAGGGCGTGGGCAGGTCGCGCAGACCTGCGATGCTGGGACAGGTGGGATCCGGGGGCGCTTGCATGGGAACAGGTCTTAAGGAGGAGAAAAACGAGGCAGGGCGCGGCCATGCAAGGACACATTTTTCCTTAATGCGGCGGGCGGATCGGGGGGAGGCGGACGATTGCAGACGACAGGCAAATGTCACGCCTGGCGGGGCTTTGCGCGGGCCGGGGCGGTGAGGGAGCCAGGAGTGGGACCGCCGTGCGCTGTGGCCGGGAGCAGGCAGGGCGCGGCGCGCCAAGCCCCGCCTGCCGGGCTCAGAGCCGGCCGTTGAAGGAGAATTCGCAGCAGCTGCGCGCCAGTTCGACGACGCTTTCGCAGAAGGCATCGTCGGCACCGTTGCGGTACATGGCGCAGTACATGGATTGAGGGGCCGCGATACTGGTGCGCGCAATCACGAGCCTGCGGCTGCTGAGCATCTCGGTGAAGTAATCCCGCGGCAGGCAGCTGATGCCGAAGCCGGCGGCGGTCAGGCCGGCCATGGCGATCAGGCTGTTGATGGTGAACAGGTTGTGCGCCGGGGTGTGCGGCTTGAGCCAGCCGTCGTAGATCATGTTCAAGCCCGATTCCCGGCTCTGGCGCAACAGCGGCAGCGCGGCGATGTCCGCAGGGGTGTAGACCCGGCTGGGATCGATCAGGTCGGGGCTGCCCATCCAGGCAAACTCCAGTCGCTGCAGCGGGGCGACCTGCAGGCCCGGTTCGGCGAATTCATTGTGCAGAAATGCCATGTCGAGCTGGCCGGCCTGCAGGCGTTTCTGCAGATCGGCACCCAGATCGATATGCGGCTCCAGGGTGATGCGCGGGTAGTGGGTGCGCAGCAGACGGATGAGCGAGGGCAGCCAGGTCATGGCGGTGATCTCGGTGATGCCGAAGCGGAAGGTGCCGGTCAGGGTGTGCTGTCCTTTCAGGCGCACCAGCAGCCGGTCCCGGTGGCCCAGCATTTCTTCGGCGAGCGTGAAGGCCTCGTGGCCACGCGCCGTGAGTTCGGCGCGATGGCCCGAACGGTCGAACAAGGCCACGTCGAAGTCGGCTTCCAGTTCCTGGATGCGCTTGGTGATGGCCGATTGCGTGGTGTGCAGCTTCTGCGCGGCAGCGGAAAGCGTGCCCAGGCGCACCGTCCAATAAAGGGCCTCGATCTGTTTGAAGGTCAGCATGGCAGGGGAGGTTCATTCCTAAAATTCTGTTAGGTACTAACCCTTATATTCCTAAAAGAGATGAAGTGGGGTGAAATTTAATCCCTTTGTTCGTACGAGGAAAGGGCCGACCATGCTGCCTGTCCCTTCGATTTTCAGGATTACGCAGACTCCATGGCCTCCCCCATCACCGGCACGCGCATCTTGCCTGCCGCCCCTGTTGCTTCTTCTTCCGTCCTGCAGACCCTGGCGGGTATCGTCACGCCGCACCTGAGCGACAACCTGGCACGCCGCGAGGGCATCGCCGGTCTGCATCGCTACAACCGCAGCGGCAAGCTGGTCGGGACCGCATTGACGGTCAAGACCCGTCCGGGTGACAACCTCATGATCTACAAGGCCATGATGATGGTGCAGCCGGGCCATGTGCTGGTGATCGATGCCGGCGGCGATCTGTCCAACGCAGTGCTGGGCGAGATCATGAAGCGCTATCTGCAGGTGCATGGTTGCGCCGGCGTGGTGGTCGAGGGCGCGATCCGCGATGTGGGCGCGTTCGAAGCCGACAGCTTCCCCTGCTATGCACGTGGGCATATCCACCGCGGTCCCTACAAGGATGGCCCGGGCGAGGTGAACGTGCCGGTGTCGATCGGCGGGCAGGTGATCCAGCCGGGTGACATCCTGGTGGGCGACGAGGATGGCCTGGTGAGTTTCCCGGCCGAGGAGGCCGAGGCCTTGATCGCGGCGGCCCGGGCGCATGCCGACAAAGAGGCACGCATCATGGAAGAGATCGCCGGCGGTTCGAAGACACAAAGCTGGATGCAGGCCGCGTTCGCCGCCAAGGGGCTGGCATGAGCGGCGCAGATACCGGGCTGCTGGCCGCGCGCGCCCGCGCCATCAAGCCGTCTCCCAGCATGGCGGCCAAGACCCGCGTCGATCAGTTGCGGGCCGAAGGGCGCGACATCGTCGATTTCACCGTGGGCGAGCCGGATCTGCCGACGCCGGCGCACATCGTGCTGGCAGGCATCGAGGCGCTCAACAGCGGCGACATCCGCTATACGGCGTCGGTTGGCATGAAGTCCTTGCTGCAGGCGGTGCGCGCCAAATTCCTGAACGAGAACGGGCTGGACTATGCGCTCGATGAGTTGATCGTCGGCGTCGGCGCCAAGCAGTTGCTTTACACGGCCCTGGCCGCTACGGTGCAGGCGGGCGACGAGGTGATCATTCCTGCGCCGTACTGGGTGTCGTATCCGGACATGGTGCTGGTCAACGAGGGGACGCCGGTCGTGGTGGCGTGCCCGGAGCAAGCCGGTTTCAAGCTGACGCCGCAGGCGCTGGAGCAGGCCATCACGCCGCGTACCAAGTGGCTGCTGCTGAATACGCCGAGCAATCCGACCGGCGCCATGTACAGTGCCGAGGAGTTGCAGGCGCTGGCCGAAGTGCTGGCGCGTCATCCGCAAGTCTGGCTGATGACCGACGAGATCTATGAGCACCTCGCCTATGGCGAGCAGCGCCATGTCTCGCCGGCGGTGGCCGCGCCCGAGCTGGCGTGCCGCACGTTGACGATCAATGGCGTTTCCAAGGCCTATGCCATGACGGGCTGGCGTCTCGGCTACGCGGGGGGCCCGAAGGTGCTGATCAAGGCCATGGCGGCGTTGATTTCACAGAGCACCAGCTGCGTGAGCGCCATCAGCCAGGCGGCCGCGCGCGTGGCGCTGTCGGCCGACCAGGCGTGCGTGGGCGAGGCCGCGCAGGTGTTTCACGCCCGCCGCGATCGTATCGTGGCCTTGCTCAACGCGGTGCCGGGTATTCGTTGTCCGCAGCCCCAGGGTGCGTTCTATGTCTATCCTTGCGTGGACGGGTTGCTGGGCCGGCGCACGCCGGCAGGCCAGGAACTGCGCACCGATCTGGATGTCGTCATGTTCCTGCTCGACGAGGCCGGCGTGGCGGTGCTCGACGGCACGGCCTATGGGCTGTCACCGTATGTGCGCCTGAGTTTCGCGACCTCGATGGAGAACATCGAGGAGGGATGCCGCCGCATTGCCCAGGCTTGCGGCAGGCTGGTTTAAATCCGGTGGCCCCTTGACGGGGCCATCGCCGTTGGCATCTAAGCCATACCAATATTTCAAGGGAATCAACATGAAGAAATGGATCGTCACCTGCGCCGCCTCCATCGGCCTGGCCGCCACCCTGGCGCCGGCCGCGCAGGCAGCTACGCCCGAGGACATCAAGGCGCGCGGCAAGTTCATCTGCGGCACGATGGGTACGGCCGAGCCGTTCAGCTTCCAGGATCCCAAGACGCGCGCCATCGTCGGCTATGAGGTCGACATGTGCAAGGAGATCGCCGATAGCCTGGGCGTGCCGCTGGAGATCAAGCTGATCGCCGTCGAGGCGCGCATTCCCGAGCTGATCGCCGGCCGGGTGGACGTGGTGGCGGCCAACCTGGGCTGGAGCCCGGAGCGTGCCCAGCAGATCGATTACTCGCACCAGCATTTCGTGAGCCTGCAGAAAGTGCTGGCGCGCGACAACGACAAAGACCTGTCGGCCCCGGCCGATCTGGCCGGCAAGCGCGTAAGCGCGGTGCGTGGCTCGTCTTCCGAGCAGGGCGCGCGCAAGTTCATTCCCGATGTCGATCCGGTGACGTTCAAGGATCCCAGCGGCGCTTTCCTGGCGTTGCAGCAAGGCAAGGTGCGTGGTTTTGTTGGTTCGGAACTGATGCTGGCCAAGCTGCGCCAGCAGGCCGCCGGCAGCGCCGTGCCGGTCAAGATCCTGGAGCCGGCCCTGTTCGTGGAGCCGTGGGGCATGGGCGTGCGTCGTGGCGATGAAGCCCTGCTCAAGCAGGTCAACCAGGTGTTGGACGGGCTGGAGTCCTCGGGCAAGGCAACCCAGATTTTTGACAAGTGGTTTGGTCCGGACAGCCAGTTCAACATGAAGCGGGACTTCCGTATCGAAGAGATCAAGGGCTGACGCGTCTCGCGCCGGAATCTTCATAGATGCATTACGTCTTCGATTTTTCCGCCATTTTCCAGGGGGAATATCCGGCCTGGCTGCTCAGGGGGCTTATCACCACCCTGGCGCTGGCCGGGCTTGCCTGGATTCTGGCCTTTGTCGTAGGCAGCCTGCTGGCGGTTATCCGCCTGACAGGTTCGCCGACCGCGAACGCGCTGATCTCGGTGTACGTGGCGTTTCATCGCAACGTGCCCATGTTGGTGCTGATCCTGTTCTGGTATTTCGGCGTGCCTGCGCTATTGCCTCAGGTGATGGCCGACTGGCTCAACGAGCATGGCAGCGAGTTCATCCTTTCTTGTATCGCCATCGGCCTGGTGATGTCAGCCTATGTCTGCGAGGACTTGCGCAGCGCGGTGCGTGCCATTCCCGCCGGCCAGATCGAGGCGTCGCGCGCGCTGGGGTTGGGTTTTCTGCGCACCATGCGTTGCGTGGTGCTGCCGCAGGCCTTCCGTATCGCGATCCCTCCGCTCTTGAACCAGACGCTGCTCTTGCTCAAGAACACCAGTCTGGCGATGGCCGTGGGCGTGACGGAGCTGACCGCCGTCGCGCTCGAGATCGAGAACAATACGTTCCGTACGTTCGAGGCCTATGGGATGGTCACGGTGATCTATTTGCTGCTGTCCTTCCTGATCATGGCCGGCGGCGCCTTGCTGCAACGGCGCTATCGTCCGCTGGGAGGCCATTGAATGTGGGATATCCTCAAAGATAACTGGCTGCTGCTGCTGATCGGCCAGTATCCGCATGGCCCCATCGGCGGCCTGGTGGCCACGCTGGGGCTGGCAGCCGTCAGCCTGACATTGGCTCTGCCCTGCGGCGTCTTGCTGGCGCTGGGCCGCATCAGCCCGTATCGCATCTTCCGCTGGCCTGCCTCGACCATTGTGTACGTGGTGCGCGGCCTGCCGTTGCTGATGTTCATTTTCTGGGCCTATTTCTTCGTGCCGGTGTTGATCGGCCGTCCGGTGGCGGGCGTGACGACCATGGTCGTGGCGCTGGTCTGCTACGAAAGCGCCTATCTGGCCGAGATCATCCGTGCTGGCATCCAGGCGCTGCCCCCCGGGCAGCAGGAGGCCGGCCGTGCGTTGGGTCTGTCGTACATGCAGACCATGCGGCGGATCATCCTGCCGCAGGCGCTCTACAACATGCTGCCCAGCATGCTGAGCCAGTTCGTCTCGACCGTGAAGGAGACCTCGCTGGCCTACGTGATCGGCGTGCAGGAGCTGACGTACGCAGCCAACCAGATCAACAGCGTGCTGCTGACCCGTCCGTTCGAAGTCTTCGGCCTGCTGGCGTTGACGTATTTCATCTTGAATTTCGGGCTGAGTGCCTTGGTGCACCTGACCGAGAAACGCATAGGCAAGCGGCGCGCCGGGCTCGCGCCTGCCCCAGAGGTAGCTCCGACATGATCCGTTTTTCCGAAGTACAGAAGTGGTATGGCGAGTATCAGGCCCTGACCGACGTGACCGCGCAGGTTGCGCGTGGCGAGGTGGTGGTGGTCTGCGGTCCTTCCGGGTCGGGAAAGTCGACCCTGATCCGTACCATCAACCGGCTGGAGCCGATCCAGAAGGGCACGATCGAAGTCGACGGCCAGGATATCTACGGCCCCAAGGTGCAGCTCGATGCCCTGCGCAGCCACATCGGGTTCGCGTTCCAGCAGTTCAACCTGTTTCCACACCTGTCGGTGCTGGAGAACCTGATGCTGGCACCCCTGCAGCTCAAGCGCGCCCGTAAACCCGAGGCGCAGGCGCGCGCCATGCAGTTGCTCGAGCGCGTCGGCCTGGCCCACAAGGCTGGCGCCTATCCGGCGCAGTTGTCGGGCGGGCAGCAGCAGCGGGTGGCCATTGCCCGGGCCCTGGCGATGAGCCCGCCGGTGATGCTGTTTGACGAACCCACCAGCGCGCTGGATCCGGAGATGGTGGGCGAGGTGCTGCAGGTCATGAAGGGGCTGGCCAAGGACGGGATGACCATGGTCTGCGTGACCCACGAAATGGGCTTCGCGCGCGAGGTGGCCGATACCGTGTGGTTCATGGATGCCGGGCGCATCGTCGAACGCGCCGGGCCCGAGGCCTTCTTCAGCCGGCCGGAAACGGAACGGGCCAAGAAGTTCCTGTCGGATATCCGGCACTGAGCGGGACGGTGGCGGCAGGCCCGACTGCTGCCACCGACGCTGCCGCTCAGGACGCGGGTGCGGCGGCCGGGGGCCTTGCCCTGATGGCACCCTGCGGCGATCAGTCAGCCAGGGGCCATATTCCTTCGCTGCGCAGCAGATCGTCCATGGCCGTTTCGAGGAGGAGGCGCGCCTGACTGGCAGCCTGCTGCAACGAGACATGCAGTGCCGCATCCGCTTCGTTGCGCCAGGCGCATTGCGCGCTGTAGCGCTCGAAGCTGCCGACCATCATGAGCAGTTCGGCAAGATGGCGTGGGCATTCGCAAGCCACCGGATTACGCAGCGTCATGATTTTCGCCAAGGTCTCATCATCGAACTCGATGGGTGGCAGGTCGGGGACGGCGAGGTGGGGGCGGGGAGAATGTGCGCTTGCCAATCGGATCAGGGGCAGCAGTTCTTGCAGGTCGGCGGGCACACGAGCCACGGCGCAGCCTTGCGCGCGCAGCTGGCGGATTGTGCTGCTGGCGCAGAAGCGATATAGCACCAGGGCTGCCTTCGCCTGGGTTTCGTCCCGGGCCTGCTGAATGCGCGCCACGGCATCGACATCCAGCGCCGAGATTTCCATGATCAGCACGTCTGCATGACGCGGCAATGAGGCCGCGTCCTGTGGGCGTTGACACGCTCCGCTCAGTTTGATGGAAGGATCGCCATGGAAGCTCCCGGGCGAGGAGGCGTCGCGGCCGCTCTCGGCCAGGCGGGCAGTGATCGTCGCGCCGATCACGACCACGCTCAGGTGCCGGTTGGCCTGAGGCTGGGGAGCCTGGATCATGGCCTGCAGTTGTTCGATCGACAGCTCCGCCAGCGTGCCGATGGAATGGCCTTGGTCAGACAGTTGTTTCAGCAGACTGAGGCGGCGGACCTGCTCTGCCGAATACAGGCGCTGACCTTGGGGCGAGCGCGCAGCGCAGGACAACTGATAGCGCCGTTCCCAGACCCGTAATGTCTCGACAGGCAGGCCGGCCATGCGTGCTGCCACACCGGTACGAAACACGGCGGAAGTGGTGCTGTCGGTTGGAGCATCTAGGTCGGATTTTTTCATGATTGAACCGTATTTGAACCGGTATTGTATTCAATTGTCGGTTCATTATGTGGACTTTGGGCGGGGCGCCGATCTACGCTAGTTCCACGCAACGCAGTAATCGATGGCGTGGCGATCGTAGCGTTCCCTATGTGTAAAGGTGCTTGGGCGCCTTCCCTTTCTTGGAGTTCATCATGAAGCGATTTGCAGTGGGTGCCGCGATGGCCCTGGTGTGCGGGCTGGCAAGCGCGGCGGATATCGTGGACACCGCTAAGTCCGCAGGGCAATTCAATACCCTGGCCACCGCCATTCAGGCGGCCGGCTTGACCGACACGCTCAAGGGGGCGGGGCCTTTCACGGTATTTGCGCCGACCGACGAGGCATTTTCCAAGGTGCCAAAGGAAAAGCTGGATGCCTTGTTGAAAGACAAGCAGGCTCTGACCGCCGTGCTCACTTATCACGTTGTGCCGGGCAAGGTCCTGGCCAAGGACGTCAAACCCGGCCAGGTCAAGACCGTTCAAGGCAGTCCCGTGAGCGTGACTGCTGCCGATGGCAAGGTGAAGGTCAACGATGCGAATGTGATCAAGACCGATGTGGGCGCTGACAACGGCGTGATCCATGTCATCGATGCGGTGCTGATCCCGCAGTAAGGGGCGACAGGAGGCGCTGCCCAGGCCGGCATCCCCGCATTCCTGCCATGCGAGGATGGTCTGGGATGGGCGGCGCGTCTCCGGTCGTTTCAGGCGTAAAAAATCATCAACACCTGAGCACCTTGCAGCGGCCCGCAGGCATTGTTGCCAGGACGCGGCGCGCTTGTTGTCCACGGCGTGAGCCGCGCTTGCGGTGGGTGCCTACCTGTTCAGGCATTTGTCGGGTATCTTAGCGACCCATCCAAAGATGGGAATAGACGCGGCATGGTGCTTCGCACTGCCCTGTCTTGCAGGCATTGTTGTCGAGTTTTATGAAAGTTCTTCCCCCGGAGCGAGGTCTTTCGGACCTGCCAGGCGCTCTGTTGCAGCAAGCAATCGAGCAATCCTTCAATGCAGTGGTGATCACGGACGCGGGCCTTGGAGCCGAAGGGCCGCGGGTGGTCTACTGCAATCCCGCATTCTGCGCCATGACCGGCTATTGCCGCGATGAGTGGATCGGGCGTTCCCCGAAAATCCTCCAGGGTCCCCTGAGCGATCACGGTGTCATCGGGCGCCTGCGCGAGGCGCTGAACTCTGCAACGGACTTCCATGGCGCTACCTTCAATTATCGGAAGGACGGCAGCTGCTATCTGGTGGAGTGGAACGTCTCGCCCGTTCGCAGCAGCGAGGGGGGCGTCACGCATTTCGTTTCCGTGCAGCGGGACATTACAGAAAGAGCCCTTGCCGAACAGCAGCAGGCGCTCTTGGCCCAGGCCTTGAACGTGGCGCATGATGCCGTGTTCATTGCGGACGGCGACGGCAGGATCCAATTCGAGAATGCGGCGTTTCAACGGCTTGCGGGGCGTGCTGGCTCAGGTCCGTTCGCCAGCTTGGCCGATCCGGATTGCCCGCCGTTCTACCGCAATCTGCTGGCGGTGATCCAGGGTGCAAGGACGGGACGGTTCACGTTCTGCCTGCAGGCCGCGGATGGTGCCGCTCGCCATCTGGAGCAGACGGTGTGGGTCATGGAGGCGAGCGGCAGCGATCCGCGCCGGCACTATGTCAGCGTGCTGCGTGATATCACGCATTTCGTCGAAAGGGAGGCTTTCCTGAGCGCGCTTGCCAGGCAGGATGCCCTGACAGGGGTGCTGAGCCGTCGCGGTGCTGATGAAGCCTTGCGCAGGATCCGCCAGGCACCGGATGGTGGCGGGCAACCGCTAGCCGTGATCCTGGCCGATGTCGATGACTTCAAGTGCATCAATGATGGGTTTGGTCATCCGGTGGGCGATGCGGTCCTGAAGCACTGTGCCGCCGGAATCGGCCGGCAGGTGCGTGATGGCGATAGCGTGGTCAGATGGGGGGGCGAGGAGTTCCTGATACTCGCTCCCGTTTGTACCTTGCCCGAGGCAGCCGGCATGGCAGAGCGTATCCGCAAGGCCGTGCGGACAATGAGCGATCCGCCGATCAGCCTGTCACTGGGGGTGGCCGTTCAGCGGCGACACGAAACCTTCGAGCAGGCGCTGCATCGTGCGGACGAGGCCCTGTATCGTGCCAAAGCCCAAGGCAAGAACCGGGTGGCGCTGGCCACTCTGCCTGCCTGGGCCAAGGATGCTGGCCAGGCCGCGCCGCTGTCTGTGTAGGCTCGCGCCGGGTGCCGGCAGGGCGGTCGCTTCAGGCGGGCAAGGGGGCCTCGGCGGGCGGGACGACGCCGGCCCGCGGGGAAATCGGCAGGAGCTGGTCGTACCGGCAGATCTGTTCATAGAGCGCCGCAACCTGCAGGGCGAGATCGTCGCGCCGCGGCGGGGCGACGATCTGCAGCCCCACCGGGCGCCCGTGCTGGTCAAACCCACAAGGCAGGGAAACCGCCGGGCAGCCTGTCATCGAGATCGCCCCGCACAGCATGGAGCCTGCCAGGTAGTGTTGCAGCGGCTGCCCCCCGATGGTGGCGGGGTTGCGCAGGTCGACATCGAAGGCCGGTGTGGGCGCGCCAGGTGTCACGAAGACATCGTAGCGGGAGAAGATGGCTGCCATCCTGCGGTAGAAGGCTGCCCGCTCGCGCTCGGCCCAGGCGATCGAGCTCGCCGTGGACGTCAGGCCCAGTTCGGTGTTCCAGACCACATCGGCCTTGATGCGTTCCCGATGGGCGGCCAGGTCCTGCTCCCTGTCTACTACGAAGACCTGGCTGCGCAGGATGAGAAAGGCGTCGGCCAGCGCGGCGATGTCCGGGCTGACCTCGTCGACGATGCAGCCGGCCTCTTCGAAGCGGCGCACGGCCTGCTCGCACAGCGCCAGCGTCTCGCGGTCCACGGGGACGGCGCCGTTGAAGTCGCCGCAATAAGCGATGCGCCGCGGGCCTTGGGCGGCCGCCTCGAGCGCCTGCACGTAGCTGCGTGCCGGGCTGTCGTAGGTCATGGGGTCGTGCACACAGAGCCCGGCCATTGCGTCAAGAAAGAGCGCCAGGTCAGGGATGTTGCGCGCCATCGGCCCTTCGACCTGCAAGGGAGAGAACAGCGTGTCGACGGTGCCGCGGGTCACTCTGCCGGGCGATGGACGCAGGCCGACAACGCCACAATAGGTTGCCGGCCGTCGCAGGCTGCCGCCATGGTCGCTGCCGTGCGCGAGCCACACCTGCCCGGTGGCGACCGAGACCGCCGCACCACCGGAACTGCCGCCGCAGGTCAGCGCGGTGTTCCAGGGGTTGCGCGTCGCGCCGAAGACCGGGTTGAACGTCGAGCCGCCGGCGGCAAACTCCGGAGTATTGGACTTGGCCACCACCAAGGCACCTTTGGCCTCCAGGCGTGTGACCAGAGGGTGGGACGCGTGCGGGATGAAATCCTGATAGAGGGGGGAGCCGTAAGTGGTGCGCACGCCGGCGACTTCCATCATGTCCTTGATCGACACGGGCAGCCCGCCCAGCCAGCCCGCGGACTGCGGGGCGGCGGGGGCGGCCATCCATTGGCGGGCATGCTCGCGCGCACGCTCAAAACACACCGTAGGCAATGCATTAAGTTGCCCATCGACCTCGGAGGTCCGTGCCTGCGAGGCGTCGATCAGGTCCAGCGGAGAAATCTCCTTGCGCTTGAGCAGTCTCACCGCCTCGGTGGCGGTGAGACGGATCAGCGCGTCGTGCTTGCTCATGTCCGGCTCCCCTTGATGCCGTGGGTGACGGCGTCAGTCGTCGAGGTTCTTGATGCCGGCCTGGCGTACGACATGCTTCCAGACGTCGATTTCCTTCTCCTGCACGGCGTGGAACTCGGCGGGGGTGCCGGGCGTGGCCTGGATGCCAAGGCGCTCAAGCGCGTCCTTCATGTCCGGCGCGCGCAGCGCGGCGTTCAGGGCGGTGTTGAGCGAGTCGACCACGGCATCGGGTGTGTTGCCCGGGGCGAGCAGGCCGTACCAGGCGGGCCGGTTGAGTTCGGGCAGGCCGAGCTCTGCATAGGTCGGGATGTCGGGCAGGGCGGGCAGGCGCTGGGCGGATTGCACGGCCAGTCCGCAAACCTTGCCGGCCTGGATGTGCGGCATGGAGGAGCTGACGTTGTCGAACATGGCGACGATGATGCCGCCATACAGATCGTTGATGGCAGCTCCCAGGCCCTTGTACGGCACGTGAAGCAGATCCGTCTTGGTCGCGACCTGGAACTCTTCGCCCGACATGTGCGACAGGGCGCCGATGCCGGCCGACCCGAAGGTGTACTTGCCCGGCGCCTCCTTGAGCTTGGCCACGAAGGTGGACAGCTTGCAGTCGGGCACGAAGGCCTTGCTGGCGATCAGCACGCCCGGCGCATCAACGATCTGGCCGATGGGCTTGAAGTCCTTGAGCGGGTCATAGGGCAGCTTGGCATAGAGCGCCGGCGCGACCGCCTGCGTGCTGCCGGTGGCCATGCCGATGGTGTAGCCGTCGGGCTTGGCCGTCTTGAGCAGGCCGATGCCCAGCCGTCCGCCGGCGCCGCCTTTGTTCTCGACGACGATGGATTCTTTGAGCTGGTCGGCCATGCCCTTGGCGATCACGCGGGCGATCACGTCGGTGGGCCCGCCCGCGGCAAACGGGACGATCAGGGTGATGGGGCCTTGCGGATAGGATTGGGCGTGCAGGGCGCCGGCGGTGCCGACGCCCAGGGCTACCAGGGCACACTGCAGGATAGTCTTTGTCATTGTGGTCTCCACCGTGGGTGTCATTATTTTTTTGAGCAGGGGCGTCAACGTCCCTGGAATACCGGCTTGCGTTTTTCCTTGAAAGCGGCTTTGCCCTCCTTGTAGTCGTCGCTCTGGTAGCACTCGCGTACCCGCAGCGCCATGGCGGTTTTGTCGATTTCTGCAGGCACGCGATCCAGCGCGCGTATCATTTCCTTGCCCAGCCGCAGCGTCATCGGGGCGTTGGCGTTGATCTGTTCCACGTACTTGCCGACGAAGTCGTCCAGCTGCCCGGCAGGCACGACGTGTTGAACCAGGCCTGCCGTGTGCGCCTCATCGGCCTTGAAGCGGCGTGCAGAAAGGAACAGGTCAAGCGCCGTGGCCGAACCGACGGCGCGTACCAGGCTGTTCATCGCCGACAGCCGATAGCCCAGCCCCAGCCTGCCGGCCGGGATGCCGAAGACGCCGCTATCCGCACTGATGCGCACGTCGCAGCACAGTGCGACCCCCATGCCGCCGCCCAGGCAATAGCCATGGATCTTGGCGATCGTCGGTTTGGGGAAGTGATAGAGCGCCATCTGCGCCGACTCGGTGATCTCTTCGTAGGCCTGGACATCCGCGTCGCGCGAGCGCAGCTGGTCAAACTGGGAAATGTTCGCGCCGCTGATGAAGGCCCGCTCTCCGGCGCCGCTGAGCACCAGGCTGCGGATCGAGGCATCGGCTTCAAAGGTCGCCAGCGCGCGCGACAGCCCCCGCCACATGTCCTGCGTCATGGCGTTGTGGTGTGCCGGATCATTGAAGATGATCTCGCCGGTCTGGCCAGACCGGCGCACGATCAGATGGTCGGTGATCTCGCCTTGCAGCAGCCTGTCTGCGGTCATTGCGCCTTCCTTTCTCTGAAAATGCGTTGGTAGTTGTACATGCCGGATTGCAGGTGCGCCCGCATGGCGGTACGGGCGGCATCGGCGTCGCTCTGGCGGATCGCTTCGTAGATGGCGCGGTGCTCGCTCTCTATCTGTTGGGTGCGGCCCTTGCCGTCATCCAGGTATCGCAGGGTGCGCACGGCCTGGTGGATGGCCACGCGCAGGTGCGCCATCAACTGTTCGAAGTAGGCGTTGTTGGTGGCTTGTGCAATCGCCAGGTGGAAGTCGACGGCTTTCTCCGCGCCTTGCTCCCAGTTCGGCGCCGACTCGTTCACGCGTATCAGGGCCGAACCGATCTGTTCCAGTTGTTCGGCGCTGCGTTCGCGCGCGGCGATGGCGGCGGCCCCTGATTCCACTTCCAGTCTGAGCTGAAAGATCTGCATCAGCGCGGCCGGCTCCAGCAGGTCGTCGGGATGGATCTCGAAGGCCGGATACAGGGCGGTTTCGCTCACGAAGGTGCCGATGCCGCGCCGGGTCATGAGAATGCCCTTGGAGCGCAAGGTGGCCACCGCCTCGCGGACAACGTTGCGGCTGACGCCGAAGGTGGCGGCGAGCTGTGGCTCGGTCGGCAGCCGCTCGCCCGGTTTGAAGGCAGCGCTGCGTATCATGCGCAGCATCTCTTCGGCTACCCGTTGAGGCAGGTTCTCCCGCCCTCCCAGCAGCAATTCTCCAGCATCGTTCAGGCTCACGATTGGTTCCTTTGGGTCAGATGACACCGTCGCTTTTCAATCTGCGCAATGTATCCGAGCTCAGGCCCAGACGTCCTTGATAGATGGCGTCGTTGTCGTCGCCTCGCCGCGGGGCAACCGTGTAGTCCTGGCTTTCATGGGCGCTGAGCGCGAACGCCGGGCCGAGCACCTGGATCTCTCCCTCCTCGGGGTGGGCCACCGTTCTGGTCACGCCCAGCGCCTGGACCTGCGGATCCTCGAATACGTGCTCCATGTCGAGGATGGGCCCACAGGGAACCCCGGCTTCATTGAGCAGGGCGATCCAGGCCTGCGTCGGGCGGCAGCGGGTTTTCTCGTTGATGGCCTGGTTCAGGTCGGCGCGGTGTCTGGCGCGGGAAATCACAGAGAGGAAGCGTTCGTCCGTCTTCAGGTCGGCCAGCTCCAGGACATCGCACAGGCGGGCGAAGATGGCGTTGCCCATGGCCGCGATGTTGATGTAGCCATCCTGGGTGCTGAAGACGCCGGTCGGGCTGCTGGTCGGATGGTCGTTGCCGCTCTGTCCGGGGACTTCGCCGTTGATGAGCCAGCGGATGGCCTGGAAGTCCATCATCCACAGTTGTGCCTGCAGCAATGAGGTGTGGACCCATTGCCCGCGACCGGTGCGTTCGCGATCCAGCAGGGCCACCAGGGTGCCGATGGCGCAGAACAGGCCGGCGGTGAGGTCGGCAATGGGGATGCCCGCGCGCATCGGGCCCCGCCCGGGTTCGCCGGTGACGGACATCAAGCCAGCCAGGCCTTGGGCAATCTGGTCCAGGCCGGGGCGTTCCCGATAGGGGCCGTTCTGGCCAAACCCCGAGACACTGGCCAGGACGATGCGCGGGTTGATCGCCGCCAGCGTGTCGTAATCGATCTTGAGCTTTTTCTTGACGTCAGGCCGGTAGTTTTCGATCACGACATCGGCATCGCGGACCAGGTCATAGAAGAGTGCCAGGCCCTGCGGGTGCTTCAGGTTCAGCGAAATGGATTGCTTGTTGCGGTGAGTGTTCTGGTAATCCGCAAACTGGGCCGATCCGCCCGGTTTGTCGTCCGGCTCGTTCGAGGGCTGCTCGATCTTGATGACAGACGCACCCCAATCAGATAGCTGACGTACCGCCGCCGGGCCGGAGCGCACCAGGGTCAGGTCCAGTACGGTAAATCTGCTCAAAGGGCCGGCATTCATTGTTTATCTCTCCTGCTGGGCAACGCCGCCTGGGCCTTGCCTGATTTATGGGGGGGTGTCATGCGCCACGCGGATGGCGCCGGGAATCCGCTCATCAGGCGCGGCTCCCGTTCATCAGGGCTTGCGCCATCGAGGCGAGCCGATGGTCTTCACCCGGAAAGCCAATGAGCTGCAGCCCGAAGGGCAGGCCATCCACCTGCATGAGGGGCAACGAGCAGGCCGGCAGCCCCAGGAAGGAGGCATAGGTTTGCAGCGAGCGGGATCCGGTGTCGATCAGGCCGCGCGGGGCGGATCCGGAAGAGGCCGGCAGCAGGAGGACGTCCACCTGGGTTTTCAGTTCTTCGATCAGGCGCAGGGCGTGCGTGCGTTGGCGTTTGGCCCTGTCGTAGTCGGCCGTGCTGACGGTGTACGACTCCTGGATCCAGGTTTTGACGCGGTGGCCGATCCTGTCCGGGTAGCGCTGTCCGTATTGTTGAAACGGGTGCGCCAGCTCAAAGGCCAGGACACGGCGCGACAGCTCTGGAATCGCCTCGAAACCGGGGGCAATGGCCATGCCGGTGAGCGTGGCGCTGAGCTCGATCAGCGTAATGCCCTGGCCGGACAGGTTTTGCAGGGTGCGGTCGAAGGCCTGCAAGGCGGCGTCCGGCAGCTCAGCCATATGCGCGGTGCGCAGGACGCCGGCACGGATGCTGCGTGGCGGCACGCTCATCAACGTCGGCAGGGCCGGCCAATGGACGCCTTGGGTGGCGTTGGCGCGATCGCAGCCGATTTCGTTCAGGATGTCCCAGGCGGTCTGCACCGTGTCGGCGATGACCCCCAGGTGATCTTGCGATGCGGCCGCCGGATGCACGCCTGCCAGCGATAGCGCACCCCAGGTCGGCTTGAAGCCGACCGCGCCGCAATAGCTGGCCGGCCTGAGAATGGACCCCTGGGTCTGCGTGGCCAGGCTGGCGGGAACCAGGCCCGCGGCGACGGCCGCGCCCGCCCCGGACGAGGAGCCGCCTGGCGTATGGGCGTGATCATGCGGGTTGACGGTTTCGCCGGCCGCGCCGATGGCGAATTCGGTCGTGGCGGTTTTGCCGACTACGACCGCGCCGCCGCGCCGCAGCGCCGAGACGCACAGGGCGTCGATACGGGGACGATGGCCTTGGAAAAGCTGGCTGTGGTATTCGGTCGGCAGGTCGGCGGTGTCGATCACGTCCTTGATGCCGACCGGCATGCCGTCGCACGGCCCCAGCGTCTGTCCTTGCCGGTATCGCTGGGTGGAGGCATCGGCCGCTTGCCGAGCTGGCTCGAAGGCAGTGGCGCAGAAAGCCTGCAACGAAGAGCTGGCGATGCGCGCGATCCGTTCTTCGAGATAGGCGCGCGGCGTCAGGCGACCACGCTCGAAGTCGTGTCGGATGTCGGCAAAGTGGCGGTGCGCGTGATGGTCCTGCATGGCTGCCTTGTGCGAAAAGCGCTTGCCCTGGCTCGGCGACGCGCCCCGGAGGGCGCGTTGGCCGCGCTTGCTTGCTTTCGCCGTCGTTACAATCAATAACTTGTAGGATGTCCTATTTGCGAAAGTCTACGGGCATTTGTCAGCAAGGAACAATAGGGTATTTGCTAGGGAATACCCTTGTTTTTGGCGGCGTTGGTGAGACTGCTGGGTGGGGGCGGAGGTGGTTTTGTAATGGGACGTCCTACATCTAGAGGCGAAATAGGTGTCGGGCCAGCGACGGACATGGGCGGCGCGGGAGCAAGGCGTGGCCGCTTTTTCTGCTCCGCCGTGGCGATTGACGGCGCAGGGCGGGAAGGGTGCCGGATGGCACCGCCTCGCGTCAGATCACCTGCACGCCGAGCGAGGCGACAAGCTGTTCGGCTTGCTCGGAAGAGAGGATGGCACCCCGCAGGGAGGTGGTCAGATCGTGGATGGTGATATTGCCGATGTCGGTGTCGCGCAGATCCGCGCCATGGAATTGAGCGTCCCTCAGGCTGGCACCGCGCAGGCTGCCGCCGATGAACCGGGCGTCGCGGAAATCGCAGCCGCCCAGGTCGGCGTCCGACAGGTTGAGCTGTTCCAGCTGCTGTTTGCGAAAGGACAGGCCGCGCAGGTTGGCACCGACCAGGGGGCATTGGCGCAAGATGAGCCCCAGACTGCGGGCTTCGATGAAGTTGGCTCCGATCAGTTTGCAGTCTTCCATGAGCGCCGAGGAGAGCCGGCTGCGGGCCCAGTTGCTCATGTGCAGATCGCAGGCAATGAAACGGGCGACGGTCAGATCCGCCAGCTCGAAATTGCCCTGCCCGATCTTGCAGCGCTGCCAGAGGGTGTCGGTCAGGATGGCCGATTTCAGGCGTGTGCGGGCGAGCGAGCAGGCCTCGAACTGGATGCCGCTCAGATCCAGGTTGCTCAGGTCCTCGTCATCGAAGGTACAGCGCTCGAAACGGGTAGCCGGTTGCGGGCGCGCGAGCAGTTCAAGCAGGCCGGCGCGGTCCAAGGGGATGTCGGTGATCGTGCTCATGGGTCAGGGCAGAAAAGGTCTTGGCGCGATAGGATGACGGTATGATAAATTAAATCCATCCAAATGGATGGTTTCCTGGATGTCACACATGAATCTACGCAGACGCAAGCAGCCTGCCGCCGTGCGGGAGCAGATCCTCACGGCAGCCAGGCAGGTGCTGGCGGAGGAAGGGGCGGCGGCATTGACTTTCGATAGCGTGCTGGCACGCACGGATCTGTCCAAGGGCGGTGTCCAGTATCACTTCCGCACCAAGCAGGCGTTGCTGGACGGCTTGTTCCATCATTTGATGGAGAACTTCCAGCGTGTTCTGGAAGAAGCGCTGCAGCAGCAGCCGGCCGGCCCTCAGCAACGTATCCGTGCGTATATCGAGGTGGTCTGCCGCTCGGCCGAGTCGCTGTGCGATGCGCGCGAAGCGATCGCGATATTGATGGCAGATCCGAAGTATCTGCGCAGCAACGATGAGGCCTTGGCATCCTATTTCAGTCCGGACACCTTGCCTGCGGATCTGTTGATGACCTGCCGGATGGCCGTCGATGGCCTGTGGCATACCCAGGTGCTGTATGGCGAGCCGCAACCCGAGATCATCGAGCGCGTGCGCGGCTGTCTGTTGCGCCTGCTCGACGCCGAGCTGCCCGCGCCGGGGCGGCGCCGCTGAGACGGCGCGGCTCTTACTTGGCCCCTGCCTCAGGAACCAATACTGCCATGAGCATCGAACTGGATAGTGCGGCCCGCCGCGAAGCAATTGCGTCGATACAGCGTTACTTCGACGAATACATGGAAACACCCATCGGCAACGTTGCCGCAGGGGCCTTGCTGGGCTTTTTCCTGCAGGAAATCGGCCCCGTGGTCTACAACCAGGCGGTGCAGGACACGCAATGGGCCGTGCAGGCCCGGATCGAGGGCGTGGCACTGGAAGTCCATGAAACGCCGTTTACCTATTGGCGCCGGGATGGGCAGGGAAACCTGCCCGGGCGCCGTTAGCAGGCCAGCCAGCCCAAGGATAGTCATGAAGCGAATTTGCGTATTTTCGGGTTCCAGCCCGGGCGTCCTCCCGGCCTATCGTGACGCCGCCCGCGCGCTGGGTGTCTTGCTGGCGCGAGAGGGCATCGGCTTGGTCTATGGCGGCGCGTCGGTGGGCTTGATGGGAGCGGTGGCCGATGCCGCGTTGCAGGCCGGCGGCGAGGTGATCGGCGTGATCCCGCAGGCGCTGGTGCATCGCGAGGTAGCCCACACCGGGTTGAAAGACCTGCGCGTCGTGCGTTCGATGCACGAACGCAAGGCCCTGATGGCCGAGCTGTCCGATGCCTTCATTGCCTTGCCGGGTGGCATCGGCACCTTCGAGGAGTTGTTCGAGGTGTGGACATGGACGCAACTGGGTGCGCATGCCAAGCCCTGCGGCCTGCTGAACACCTGCGGTTTCTACGGACAGTTGCTGGCTTTCCTTGAGCATGTCGTCGCGCAGGGGTTTCTCAAACCCCAGGAGCACCGCCTGCTGGCCTCGGCCGATACCCCCGAGGCCTTGTTGGCGCTTCTGGCGCAGGCCGAGACCCCGGTGCTAGCGCAATGGATCTCTGACGCGCAGCGCTGAACGCTGCCGGCGGGCTCTGGTCCAGCGGGCCGGCGTTCAGGCGCGTGGCTGCAACGTGGCGCAGGCGCGGCCCATGAGCGGCAGCAGCAGCAATGAGACCAGCAGGCTGGCGGCGCCGACCGCGGGCAGCCGTGCCAATGAACCGGTCTGGATCACCACGGCGCCCGCGATGGCGCCTGCGGCCATCCCCAGTTGAATCATCGACGTGTAGAAACTGAAGAGGATGCTGCTTGCCCGCGGCGCCAGGCTGATGAGGCGGAACTGCAGCGCCGGGCCGGACGACCAGGCAGCGATCGACCAGGAAAGCAGCAACGCATACATGGCCCAGGCCACGTGGCCGGCCAGGTAGCAAAGCAGCAGCGTCAGGCCATGCGCGGTGAAACCAACAATCAGCGTGCGCGTATCGCCGGCCTTGTCGGTATACCGGCCGCCCAGCTGGGAGCCGACGATGCTGGCCAGGCCGCAAGCCAGCAGCATCAGGCTGATCTGGCTGGCAGTCATGCCGGACACCGTGGCGAGGTAGGGTGAAATGTAGGAGTACATGACAGAGAAGGCGCTGATCCAGAAGAAGGTCATGGCGTATACCGTCATGATGCGCGGGCTCAGGATGAGGACCAATTGCTGGCGCAGCGGCACGGCAGCCTCGCCTTGCTTGCGGGGGATCAGCAGCGCGACCGGGATCAGGGCAGCCAGCGTCAGCAGCCCCAGTCCGGCAAAAACCAGGCGCCAGTCCATCCAGGTGGCCACCAGCCGTCCCAGCGGCACGCCGATCACCAGAGCGGCGCTAAAGCCCATGACCACCATGGCGATCGCGCCGGCTTTCTTGCCTTGAGGCGCCAGGCCGGCCGCCAGCGTCAGCAGCAACACTTCCATCACGCCGCCGCTCAGGCCGGAGAGTGCGCGCGCGAGATTCAGGGAGCCATAGTCGGCCAGGCCAAGCATCACCAGATTGGCCAGGGCAAACACCAGCATCGAGCCGGCCAGCAGGCGCTTGCGGTCCATGCGCGCGGTCAGGGTGATGACGATGGGCGTGCCAATGGCAAAGGCGATGGAGAAGACCGTGATCAACTGGCCGACGACGGGGATCGGCAGTCGCAGATCCCGCGATATCTGATCGAGGATGCCGGCGACCACATATTCGGCCACACCGATGAGAAAACTGATGAAAGAAAGCAGGTAGATGCGGGTTGCGTTGCGCATGGTGGGCAGGTCGGGTGGTGCCCCGGGAAGGCGTTCCCGTTGGGGCGTCAAATTATTAGACGATTAGCGAAATAACGAATTGTTTGGGTGAATAAAACCGGGCGCCAGGCCCTGGCGCGGGCCTCTCATAGTTTGCGTATTGCGTGGGCGAAGTCGTCCATGGCCGAGGGGATGCGCTTGAAGTAGGTGAACTTTCCGATACGCACCGAACTCAGGAAGCCCGCCTGTACCAGCTGCTTCAGGTGTGCCGAGGCGGTGGCCGTGGAGATCCCCAGTTTGTCGGCGATGTAAAGCCCGCAGACACCCTCGCTCTCATCGAACTGGCCAGGCCCGAAGTGATGTCCGGGATGGGCCAGGAGCGTCAGGATATGCAGGCGATTGGGGTTGGCCAGGGCCATGGCCTTGGCAAGGATCGGGTTCATGAAATGAAGATTAGCAAATTGACTAATTGATGGCAATGGCCGGTTGGGGCTGTTTTGCTTCCTGCCTTGCGCTGAAGCTAAAATTGATTTTGATTCCTATTTGCAAGACAGAGTATCCATGATGGAACCGCAACCCAGCCAGGCACCCGCCGATCGGAACCGGGTGGCCGCGATGTATCGCGACCACCATGCGTGGCTGTTCTCGCTGCTCAGGCGCCAGATGGGGGGCCAGCATGCCGATGCCTGGGACCTGGTGCAGGATACTTTCGAGCGTCTGTTGCTGCAGCACTATCTGGAGCCCAAGACCTGGAATCGTGGGTACCTGGCCACCATCGCCCGGCGTCTGCTGATAGATCGGCACCGACGGCGCGAACTCGAGGCCGCCTATCTGTCTGCCCTGGCGAGTCAGCCGGAGCCGGTGGCCCCGTCGGCGGAGATGCTGGCGCAGGTGGCGCAACAGCTGTCGACGGTGTGCGATGTACTGGATCGCATGCCGGCAAGGATGCGCCAGGTCTTTCTGCTGGCGCGTATCAATGGTGCCTCGTATGAGGCCATTGCGAGTCAATTGCAGATCACCATCAACGTGGTGCAAAAGGACATGATCCAGGCTTGGCAGCATTTCTATCATGCGCTCGATGTCTGAAGCGCGCCGGGACAAGGTGGTAACCCAGGCGGCGAGCTGGCTGGTGCGGTTGGAGCAGGATCGCAGCGCCGCCACGCGTCAGGCCTGGCAGGTCTGGCATGACGCCGATCCGGTCCACGCCGAGGTCTGGCGCCGGTTCTCACGCGTGCAAGGGGCGCTGCCGGCCTGTGACAGCGCGGCGGCGATGGCGCTGTCGCAGGTCGATTTTCGTGCCGGCCGACGTCGCGCCCTCAAGGTGCTGGCGCTGGCGGGAGGCGCGGGTGGCGGGGCGCTGGCGCTGGTGGGGGAGGCGCGGCGCACCGGCTGGATGGCCGAGCATCGCACGGCGGCTGGCGAGCAGCGCCGCCTGGCGTTGGGCGGCCATGCGGTACTGATGATGAATACCGGCACGGCGCTGGATGTCAGCCGGCAGGGCCGGCAACTCGACATCGTGTTGCATGGCGGCGAAATCATGCTTGATACGCGCCGCGACGACACGATGGCGCGGGTAATGACGCGCCATGGCGCCATCGAGGCATCCCGGGCCCATCTGGCGGTGCACGTGCAGCACGAGGCCACGCGTGTGGCACTGGGGGAAGGGCTGGCGGCCATCGAGACGCGCGGCCAGCTCAATGCCGGTGTTCCAGCCGGGCAGGTACGCCGCTTCAATGCCGCCCAGGTCAGCCCGCAGCCAGGCTGGGCAGGACATGAGTTCGCCTGGGTGCAGGGCATGCTGATCGCCGATGGGATGCGGCTGGACACCTTTCTGGGCGAGCTGGCCCGCTATCGTCCGGGCGTGCTGCGTTGCGCTGAGGACGTGGCGCATCGGCGGGTGGATGGCAGCTTTCGGGTGATGCATACCGATCAGGTGCTGATGACGCTGGCGCAGGTCATGGGGTTGAAGCTCACCTACCGCACGCGCTACTGGGTTCAGGTCGATCGTCTCGATGTTTGAAACGATATGTAAATTTCCGGCAGGTTTCAGGGGCAGGCTCGTTAGTTCATCTACAAGCCCGCGTCGCGGGCATCAACCTCAGATGATCGATGCCTGACAGAACCCCATGCGGCGTCTCCCGCCGTTTCGCCCCTTCCTTTCTCCGTTTTCTGCTTTGCGCGGCCGCGTTGGCGGTCGTGCCTCCCGTGGGGGCGCAAGGCGCAGCGCCGGTCGATATGAGCCTGCCAGCCCTGCCTTTGCAGGACGCGCTCCTGCGCCTGGGCCAGAACGCGCGTATCACGATCATCAGTGCGCCGGCACTCACGGCCGGCAAGCAGGTGTCCGCCGTGCACCTGCAAGGCTCGGTGGCGCAGGCGTTGCGCCAGCTTTTGCAGGGCAGCGGCCTGCGCGCCGTGCCGAACGTCAATGGCGAAGGCTATCGCATCGAACCCGTGCCGGCCGGTGGCGGCGTGGCGACCTTGTCGCCCGTGACGGTGTCCGCCCGCCTGGGCGATGCCGGCCCCCTGGCCCTCGATAGCGGCGTGGCCACCAAGACCGGCACGCCCTTGCTGGAAACCGCGCAATCGGTGTCCGTGGTCAATCGCGAGTTGATGGACATGATCGGCGCCACGACCACCGCCGAGGCCTTGCGCTACAGCGCTGGCGTGTCGGTGGGAGGGTACGGCGTGGACAGCCGCGTCGACGAGATCGCGGTGCGCGGCTTTCGCACCGGCAGTTTTGCCAACAATCTTTATTTGGATGGCCTGCGCCCGCCTGGCAGCAGCAGCGGCGCGACGGCATCGGCCACCCAGTTCGACGGCTTCGGGCTGGAGCGGGTCGAGGTGCTGCGCGGGCCGTCCTCGGTGCTGTATGGACAGATCGCGCCGGGTGGACTGGTCAATGTGATGAGCAAGCGGCCCACCGAGCAGGCGCGCGGCGAGATCGGCGTAGGCACCGACAACGAGGGGCTGGCACGCCTGAACGCGGACATCAGCGGCCCCCTGGATGCGCAGGGGGAGTGGCTGTACCGGGTGGTGGGCACGGCCTACCATACCGAGACGCAGGACGATTACGTCAAGCTCAACCGGGTGAAGTTCGCGCCCAGCCTGACATGGCGGCCCACCCCCGCCACCGCGCAG
>JAEWJD010000329.1 GCA_023386765.1 Pseudomonadota bacterium
GCAGCGTCATGCGCGAGAGCGTTTCGACCCGCGCCCACAGGCGCTCGGCGTTCAAGGGAGGAAATTCGGTTTCAGATGCCATGATGAGGTCCGCGGTAAGGGTCGGGTTCAGGCCTGGCGCGGACGCAGGAAGCGCCCATGGCCGGCCTGGTTGACGATGCGCTGGCCGTCATAGACCTGCTGGCCTCGGCACCAGGTGGCAGCCACGCGCACGCGGAATTCGCGGCCCTCGAAAGCGCTCCATTTCACTGCAGACAGGCTGTCCGAGGGGTCGAAGGCGTAGCGCTGCGGGCTCAGGATGACGATGTCGGCATCGCGGCCCACGTCCAGCGAGCCCTTGCGGTCATCAAGCAGGAAGTGGCGCGCCGGGTTCAGGCACAGCTGGCGCACCACCATCGAGGGCGAAATGCCGTGTTCCTCGCAGCCGGTCCAGAACGCCGGCAGCAGGGTCTCCAGGCCCGGGCCGCCCGAGGCGTTCTTGAATACATTGGGGTTGCCTTTGCGCTCCAGGCCCCAGCTCACGTGGTCGGAGGACACGAAGGTGCATTCATCCCGGGCGATGTGGGTCCACAGACGATCCACCTCAGCCTTGGGCCGGATGGGCGGATAGTGCTTGGTCTTGGCGCCGAAGCGGCGGGTGTGCTCTTCGTGATTGAGCATCAGGTATTGCACGCAGGTCTCGATGCTGGCCTGGTGACCGGCGCGGCGGTACATGTTGCACAGTTCGAAGCCGCGCGCCGTCGAGACGTGCACGGCGTGGGCGCGTGCCCCGGTCTCGGCCCCGAGTTCATAGATGATGCCGGTGGCCAGGTTTTCGATCAGCGGCGTGTGGGCACGCATGAAGGCATCCCAGCCGGTGTCGTCGGCTTCGATCAGGCGGGCGATGTTCTTGCGCGTGAGCTCCTGCATCTGGTTGTGCACGCTGCAGACCAAGCCCGACGGGGCGATCAGCCGGAAGGCTTCGTACAGGTCGTCTTCCTCGATGCGCGGGAAGCGCCCCGGCGTGGCTTCGAAGGTCGAGAACTTGAACGCGCAGACGCCGCCTTCGATGAGGCCCGCCGCCGCCGCCAGACCGTGCTCGCGGTTCAGCGTGCCGAACAGTGCCACGTCGACGTGGCAGTCGCGTTCGGCCTCGGCAATCTTGGCATCCAGGTGGGGGCGCGAGGCCACGGGTTCGGGGTCGTCATAAGGCATGTCCACCATGACCGTGACACCGCCGGCAGCCGCAGCGCGCGAGGCCCAGCCCAGGCCTTCCTGGTTGGCCTGGCTGCCCGAGTGCACCTGGCCGTCGATGACGCCCGGCATGATCCACTGGCCGCGCGCATCGACGCTCTCGCTTGCGGCAGGCGGCTGCCCCGTGCCTCGGGCGGCTACCTGGGTGCCGCGCACCGCCAGCCAGCCGTCCTCGACGATGCCTTGCGGCTCGACGATGTTGCCGCGCACCACCAAATCAAAATCGCTCATCGCTGTCTCCCTTCTCTTTGCAACAGGAACGGGAGCCAGTGTAGTGAGCCGCCTTGCACAACGTCTTATGCTTAATTGTGCGTGATAATTAACATCACGTTAATGAAACCGGCGAGTCGCCATGAAGCTCAACCTGCGTCAGATCGAAGTTTTCCGCGCCATCATGCTGAGCGGTTCGATCAGCGGCGCCTCCAAATTGCTGTTCGTGTCACAGCCGGCCGTCAGCCGCCTGATTGCCTATACCGAGCAGCGTCTGGGGCTGGTGCTGTTCGAGCGCATCAAGGGCCGGCTCTATCCCACCCCCGAGGCCAAGCGCCTGTTTGCCGAGGTGTCCACGCTCTACCAGATCGTGCAGCGGGTCAACGAGGTGGCCGACAATCTGGCGGAGAACCGGGTCGGGCAGCTGCGCCTGTCCTGCAGCCCGAGCCTGGGGCAGTCGCTCATGCCGCGTGCCATTGCGGCCTTCCGGCGCGAGTTTCCCGAGGTGCGGCTCGTGCTGCAGACCCTCATTCCCAGCGTGATGCTGCAATCCTTGCTCACGCAGCAGGTCGAGCTGGGGGTGGCCTATCTGTCGATGGACCACCCCAGCTTCGCCTCCCAGTCGCTGTACGAAAACCACTTCGTCGCCGTGCTGCCCGAAGGCCATCCGCTGGCCTCGCGCGCACAGGTCAGCGCCGCCGAGCTGGCCGAGCAGCCGCTCATCGGCTACAGCGCCGATATTCCCTTTGCCATGCTGGTGCGCGACATCTTTGCCGGTCTGCCGGCCGAGCCCGAGGCGCGCATCGAGGTGCAGCAGGCCCACGTGGCCTGCGCCATGGTGCAGGCCGGAGCCGGCGTGGCCCTGGTCGACGAGATGTCGGTGCGCGGGCCCATCTGGAGCGGCGTGGTCACGGTGCCCCTGGTCGAGACGGTCAGCGCGCCTATCAGTGTCTACCACCTGGAGCTTGAGCCCTTGTCGCGACTGGCGCGGGAGTTCATCCGCGTGCTGCGCGAGCTCGAAACCTGAGGCAGGCCTCGCCTGGCCTATTAGGACTATCCCTAGCCCCTGCCGGCGGTCGGTCGGGGTGCTCCCAGGGCAAGCAATGATGATTAACATGTTGTTATGTACATGGCATAAAAGGTAATACGACATTATCAATAGACCTTCCTATGATCCGCTCAACGCACTGTCCGACAGGGGTTGAAATCGCGACTTCCTGACCGGTGCAAGGCATCACCTATCAAGACGGAAAGGAGCAATCATGGGAAGGATTCTGACCCTCAAGGACGTTGAGGCAGCAGTGCTGGGCGGTTCGGTGTTCGCCTGCGGCGGCGGCGGCTGGGCCGAGCATGGCCGTCAACTGGGCACGCTGGCCGTGACCATGGGCCGCCCCGAACTGGTCAGCATGGACGACGTGCCCGACGAAGCCTGGATCGCCACGGCGGCGGCCATCGGCGCGCCGGGCGGGCTGACCGACTGGGAAATGCTGGGCGTGGACTACGTCAAGGCGGCCAGCCTGGTGCAGGAGGCGCTGGGCGAGCCGCTGTACGGCCTGATCATCGGCCAGAACGGCATGTCCAGCACCCTCAATGCCTGGCTGCCTTCGGCAGTGCTGGGCACCAAGGTGATCGACGCGGTGGGTGACCTGCGCGCCCACCCGACCGGCGACATGGGGTCGCTGGGCCTGGCCAACAGCCCCGAGCCCATGATCCAGTGCGCCGTGGGCGGCAACCGTGGCAACAACGCCTATATGGAAC
>JAEWJD010000337.1 GCA_023386765.1 Pseudomonadota bacterium
AACAGGCCGACGCCGTGGTCAACTGCGTGGCCGGCGCGCCGGAAACCATGGTCAACGGCGCCCTGGCGCTAGCCCAGGCCCTGGCCGAGCTGCCCACCCGACGGCTGGTGCATTTCAGCTCCATGGCCGTCTATGGCGATGCCCGCGGCACGATCGACGACACCCATCCGCTGGCCCAGGGGCTGAGCGGCTACGGAGGCGCCAAGGTGCAGGCCGAGCAGGTACTGGCCGCGCATGCCGATCGGGTGGTGCTGCGCCCGGGCTGCATCTACGGCCCGGACAGCCCCCAGTGGAGCACCCGCATTGCACGCCTGCTGCGCGCACACCGCATCGGGGATCTGGGCGCCGGCGGCGACGGCTGCAGCAACCTGGTCTATATCGACGACGTGGTCGCGGCCGTGCTCGCGGGTCTGCGAAGCCCGGCCGTGGGCGCGTTCAACCTCGCCATGGACGATGCGCCCGACTGGAACGGCTACTTTCTCGCCTACGCCCGGGCGCTGGGTGCGGTGCCCTTGCACCGTATCGGCGCACGCCGCCTGAAAATCGAGACCCACCTGCTGGCGCCGGCCCTGAAGATCGCCGAGATCGGTCTGCGCCGCCTGGGACTGCAGGTGCCGCCGCCCATCCCCCCGTCCCTGGCTCGCTTGTGGCGCCAGGATATCCGCCTGCTCGCCACGCGTGCCCGCGAGCAACTGGCAGTGCACTGGACCCCGCTGCAGGCCGGCCTGGCGGCCACCGTGGCCGGCTCACGTCCATGACGAACCACGTCCCGCCGCTCACGCAACCCTTTCAGCAAGGAGGCAATACCTTGGGCTACCCCTATCGCGTCGCCGCGCAGATCAGCATGTATCCCATGGATTACCCCCATGCCGCCTTGCTGTTGCCGCATCAGATCCGTGTCTGGGCACCAATGGTCGATCGCATCGTGGTCACCATCGATACCCATCGCAGCCGCACAGGCCGCTATCGCGGCAATCACTTCGAGGAGTACCGCGACAAGCTGCTCGCGCTGGCGCGCGACCTGCAACGCGAGACGCCCCAACTAGAAGTGATCGAGGTCGATTACAGCGACCGTGCCCGGCACGAAGTGGCCCAGTCCTTCTTTGGCCTGGACGACATTCCGGTCAAGGCCTGGGACGGCGGGCCCTTTTATGCCTATTTCTATGGCATGCACCACAGTCAGGCCCGCTACATCGTGCACTTTGACGGCGACATGCTGTTTGGCGGCGGCAGCCACCGCTGGGTGGAAGAAGCCATCGCCTTCACCGAAGATGATCCGACCGTCTTGCTGACCGGCCCCTTCCCGGGCCCGCCCGCCGGGGACGCCGTCATCCATGGCCACGGCCTGCCCGAACCGCAGCGCATCGAGGTGGCCGGGGCACCCGCCTATCGTTTTCAAAGTGCCAGCACGCGTATCTTCATGCTCGACATGGAACGCCTGCGCGAGACCCTGGGGGTCCTGCCCCTGCTGCCGCCCGGCCCTGTGCAACGCCTCAAATCCCATGTGCTCGGGCACCCGCCGCTGGCGCGTGAAGCCGAAGTGATCCTGGGTGAAGTGCTGCGTACCCACGGCCTGTACCGGGTAGACCTGCTGGGATCCGGCCCGGGCCTGTGGTCGCTGCATCCCCCCTACCGGGGCGCGGCGTTCTATCGTCAGCTTCCCGAGGTGATTGCGGCCGTCGAAGCCGGCACGCTGCCCGCCGCGCAATGCGGCCACTATGACATCCACGACAGCGTGATCGACTGGTCCGATCAGCGTGCCGCCACGCGCCGCCACAAACGCTGGCTGCGCATGGCCAAGGACCGGCTGCGCCGTTAGGCGGCCGCCGGCACCCGCGGCTTTCTGAAAACGTTGATCAGCGGGCGCTCCAGCCACTGGTAGACCAGCAGGCCGGCGATGCTGCAGGCCAGCACGCCTGCCAGGCAGAACAGTACCTGCCCGCCCGGCAGGCTATCCAGGTGCAAGCGCCGCCAGGCCTGGCTCAAGGCCGACAGTACGAAGGCGTGCGACAGATAGAGCGAATATGATGCGTCGCCCAGCTTGTGCAACCATCGCATGGGCGGCAGGCCGCCGAAACGTTCGAGCATGATGGCGCCCACCACGATCGCCATGGCCGGCAACCCCATGGTGAGCGGACGCGAGGCGCCGGGGAAGTACCAGGCCAGAATCCCGAAGGCGGCAAAGCCACCCAGCACCAGCAGCCAGGCCAGCGCCGTCGAGCCGCTGCGGCGATCCCGCAGGAACCATGCCCCCACCACCATACCGAACAGGAATTCCAGCACGATATCGGAAGTGTAGACCTGCAGGATGGGGGTCTGGTCGGTGGCCACAAACCAGCCGATCAGGCACATCCCCAGCAGCACGGCCGTGGTGGCGGCGAAGCGCCAGGCAATGGGCAACAGCAGCGCCAGGCCGAAGATGACGTAGTACAACATCTCATAATTCAGCGTCCAGCCCACCGTAAGCACGGGCTCGATGTGGCCGGCCGGATTGGGCGCCATGATGAAGAAATACGAGGCGATCACGTGGCCCAGGCCGAAGCGCGTGGTCTGCAACAGCTGCGGCGCCACCAGCATGACGCCGACCGCCACTGAGGTCAGTACCCAGTACAGCGGAATGATGCGCACCGCGCGACGCCGATAGAACTCCAGCACGCCGACCTTCTTGCCCCGCGTGGTGATCCACATCAGAAAGCCGCTGAGCACGAAGAAAATGTCGACCCCGGCAGCCATCCAGTGTGGCCAATAGCCCTCGAACCCCATGCGTTCGAGCTGGGGATGCAAGTGCACCAGCACCACCATCATGGCGGCGACGCCGCGCAGATACTGTATCGAAAGAATATCCATAAACCACCGTCCGGCGTGGCAGCTCCATGCCGCCGCGCGCCCTGTCCTTTCATTCGGCCCGTGCCGCTCAGGGCCGGGCCGGCCCCTGTCGATCGGCGCGTGCTTCGCGCCAGGCCAGCCACCCTACCACCGCGCCATAGCAGGCCTCACCCGCCACGATGCCGATCGCGGCACCGACCGGACCCCAGGCCAGCATCCCGGCATAGCTGATGCCCAGCGCCAGCACGGCACAGATCAGCGCCGAACCGCTCAACACCCGGAAACGCTGGCGCACCACCAGCAACATCATCACCGGCTCGCGCAGCACCATCAGCACGAACAGGGCGATCCACCACAGCAGCAAAGCATCGCGCTGAGCGAAATCCTTGCGCATCACGTCCAGGAAGATCCACTCGCGCAGCCACCACAGCACGGCCCCGAACAGCAGCGTGAACAGCGCCAGCCCGAGCGAGAACAGTACCAGGCGGCGCAAGGTGCGATAGGCGCCCTGCGCATGCACCCAGCCCGATGCGAGCGGGGCCAGCTGTTTCTGCAGACCCGCCAGCAACAAATTGATCGGCATCAGCGTCAGGCGCGTGGCTGCCAACGCGGCCACCGCCGTCAGGTCCAGCGTAGCCGCGGTCAGGAAGTTGTAGCCCTGGTTGAACAACCAATAGATGACACCCCCCGACGCCGCCCAGAAACCGACCCGCGCGATCTCACGCAGGCGGCCGCGCGGTGCTGCGGCATCGATGTCGCTTCCCAGCCGGCGGCGCAGCAGTGCCGCGCACACCAGCGAAGCCACCGCAGCGGCCAGCAGCGCGCCGCTGGCCGGTTGGCCGCCCTGCACCGCCAGGCCCACCCCGCCCAGCAGCAACAGCACATAGGCCACGTCGGCCGCCAGGACCTGCTGCGGGCGCTGATACATCAGGAGGATGCCACGCAGATACTCCCGGTACAGCGCAGCCAGGATCAGCAGCAGCGCGGCAGCGGCGACCCCTGCGGTCTCGGCCGACAACACCCCCAGCGCCCAGCCGCCCGCCACCCCCGCCAGTGCCAGCGGAGCGGCCCAGGCCGCCAGGCGCAACTGGTCGCGCAGCAGGCTGCCCATCCATTGGCGGCGCGCCACCGCATCGAGTGACGGCAGCCGCACCACGACGGGTGTGCCGATGAAGGTGCCCTGCAAGGTGGTCAGCAGCATCATGGCATTGAAGGCCAGGATGTAATAGCCGTACTGGGTTTCAGAGGCGTAGCGGATCAGCAGCAGCCCGGCGGCCTGATTGGCCGCCGATAGCATGGCCTGGTCAATGATGGCGCTGCCGAACAGGCGCGCCAGGGCCGGCGTCGAACCGCGAGACGAGCTCACCGCGAATCCCGCTCGGTCTTGATCCAGTGCTTGTTGCGCCGGTTGCGCAACAGCACATAGAGCTTCCACAGCACGAAGAACGGCGCACGCGCCAGGTCCAGCAAGGCGCGAGGCCCCAAGGGAGAAAGCTGCCAGCCGCGCAACACATGCAGGGCCAGCACCGCCAACAGACACAGCGCCAGCACCGGCCAGGCCCACAGGCCCGCCGCCGGCAGCAGCAGCGCGGCCAGGCAGCCCAGTATCCCAAGTACCACGGTCTGCAGCACGATGTAGCCCAGCGGCAGCGTCAGCAGGTCGATAGCCAGTTCCAGGCAGATCCAGCTGGGCTGACGCAGCGCCCGCCCCATCAGACGCCCCACATAGGCACGCACCACGGCCAGGCGGCCGCCCTCCCAGCGTTGGCGCTGGCTGCGCGAACCCCGCTCGGAGGCGATCAGTTCGGCATCGGCGCTGGCCTCGTCGATGTACACCACGCGGTAGCCCTTCAGGCCCAGCACGATGCCGTACTCCAAGTCTTCCGTCATGGAGTGGATATTGAAGGGGACCTCGCGCAGCAGCGCATGCGTCATGCACATGCCGTTGCCGCGCAGGCCGCAGGATGCCCGCAAACGCTCGCGGGCGCGGCCACGCACGGCATGGAAGGCCCCATAGGCCATGGTGATCAGACGGGTGCGCCACGAGTCGTTGGGATTGAGCACCCCATAGTGGACCTGCATGACCTCGGCGCCGCTCTCGATGCGTGCGGCATAGGCCGACAGCAGATTGGGCGTGACCTCGGTGTCCGCGTCGATGACGGCCACGGCCTGGGCGAAGCCATCAGCGGCGCTGCACGCAATCCCGTATTCCAGCGCATAGCCCTTGCCACGCCGCACGTCATCCTGACGTTCGATCACGCGTGCGCCGGCGGCCCGCGCCAACGCGGCCGTGTCATCGCTGCAGTTATCGGCAATGACCACGATGCGAAAGTGCTCGCGCGGCCAATCCACGGCCGCCAGGCTGCGCACGGTGCGCTCGATCACGGCGGTTTCATTGTGCGCGGGCACCAGGATGTCAAAGCGCAGCGTACGCTCACGCGGCTGCGGACGCGACAAGCGCGCCGACAGCAGGGTCAGCACGCCGAGATACAGCGTGGCCAGCGTCACGGGAAGGGCCACGATGGCCAGAATCAGGTGCAGAAGGATCGCCATGACAGCCTCACGCGTACTCTTGATAATGCCCGCCCCAGAGGGTGGACAGTTTGCCGTAATTGGCCCAGGCCCGCGCCAGCCAGTGCACCCCGCGATGGCGCGCCACGGGCCAGGTCACAAGCGCCAGCCCGCCGGCGACCACCATCTGCAACAGGGCACGGCCGAAGAAAACCAGGCTGCGCCCCAGATCGGGTTGCACGCCCAGCCGCCCATGGCGGAAATGAATGGCGAAATCCTGGCCGCCGCGCAGGGCACGGCGCAGGATCCAGCCGGTTTTCAGGCGGCTGTCCGGCACCGGCTCGCTGACCTCGGCCTCGTCGCACCAGACCAGGCGCACGCCCTGGTTGATCAGGCGCATGAGCAGATCGCCGTCTTCGCCTCCGCTCAGGCCCAGCGCCGGGTCGAAGACGGGGTCCAGGCCCTCCAGGCGGTCGGCACGCAGCAACACGTTGCCCATGCGCATGGCGTGGTGCGGCACCGGCGTGCCGGTTTTGAAACGCGCCCAATCATAGAAGCCGCCCCGCCGCACCCAGGCCGGGGCATGATCCGGTACCTCGGCCAGCACCGGCGCCAGCACGCCGTGAGCGCGGAAATCGCGCGCGGTGGCGCGCAGGCGCTCAAGCCAGTACGGCGGCGCACGCTCGTCATCGTCCAGGAAGGCCAGCCACTCGCCGGTGGCCAACGCCACCGTCATGTTGCGCGTGAGCGAAATATTCTTCTCCGGCTGCAGGGCGTACACGACCTGCACCCCCCGGGCGGCAAAGGCCGGCTGCATCGTGAGCATCACCGCTTCGGCGCTGCCGTGGGCATCGTTGTCGACCACCACCAGTTGCACCGGCATGAGCGTCTGCGCCAGCAGATCCTCCAGCAGGGCCTGCAATTGATCAAGCCGCCGATAGGTGGCGATGCAGACCGAGATACGGCCGGGATAGTCGGGCGCACTCATGGCGTTTCCTCGAAAACCAATTCATACCAGGGGCTGGCATCGGCATCACGGGTTTGCACCCGCAACTGCACCCCCGCCGCATCCTGCCGGATATCGCCGGACGGCAGCGCGGCCCGGCGGCGGCCCTGGCCATCCAGCGGGTACACCACCAGCCGGCCTGCGCGCGCACCCAGGCCCAGCGTGGCCGGGCTGCGCCGCAGCCAGGCCGGCGCCACGGTGGCCATCGGCGCCGATGGCCCATCGGCTGCTGCCGACGGCGCCAGGGTCAGCCAGCCGGACTGCCCGCGATAAGGCGCGCGCTCCTGGGGCCGGGGCGGATGCGAACCCGGTACAGAACCGGTCGTGTCATTGCCCAGGCCAAGCAGCAGGTGGCGCGAGCCGGCCAGCGGCCGGCCATCAAGCGCAGTCAGCATGGCGCTGGCGGCGGGCGGGCCGCCGGCATCGAACTGCATCCAGATCGCCCCGGCGCCAATACGCGCGGTGCTGGTCGCACCGAACAGGCCCCACAGTCCGGGCGCATCCAGCACCACCCGGCCGGACTCATGGCGCAATACGCCATCGGCACTGACCCGCCGCACCGGCGTGGGCGGCAAAGGCGGCGGCGTATGCGCGGGCTGCAGGTCCAGGGCCAGGCGCCCGGCAAAGGCAAGGCTGGGAGAGATATTCAAGGCCTCGCCCAGGGCCACGGCAATAGCGTCGAAACGCCGCTCGGCGCCCAGCGCCAGGCGCGTCTGGGTGCCGGCCGGCACATCGATCGCTGCGGCCAGCGGCGCCAGCAACGGTTCGCGGAACAGGCGGGCGCTCTGGCCGGCCAGCGCCAAGCGTCCCCAGTCGCCGCTGAGCGTGAAGCGGGCCGGCGCGCGCGGCAACGCCGCGCTATCGCTGTAATCGAAGTAGAACAGGCCATCCCAGTCCTGCAGCGCCCCCACGGCGCTCATCAGTGGCAGGATCTCCGCGCCACGCGGATTGGGAAAGGGTTGATTGAACTCGCTCACCACGAAAGGCCGCGCGCGGTCACGACGCAGCGACAGCGCCAGCACCCGGTCGAACTCCTGCCCGCTGGCGCTGATATCGGCGATGCGCCAGTCCTGCTCGCCCCGGATATCCGGATGGGCCACGTAGAAGTGTTCGTCGATATAGTCCATCGAGGCCTGCGAATCGAAGTTCAGCAAGCCTCCATAAGCCATCTGCGTGCCGGTGACCGGCACCGGCATCCCCGCAGCCTCGCGCACCACCGCGCGCAGACGATCGAAATAGGCCCGGTCGGTGGCGGCCAGAAAGCGCAGGAAGTCCTCCTCGCGCCGGTTGCCCGCCTCGGACTGGCCAAACCAGTCATTCCAGCGCCGGGCCACGCCGGCGCGCAATTGCGCCAGACCGGTGGCATGTGCGCTGGCCTGGCCCGGCATGGGCAATTGCGCCGCGCCGGCTTCGCCATCGGGGCATCCGCCCCAGGCCTCGCAAGCCTGCCGCAGCGAGCCGTACTGCGCCAGCAACCAGTCCTGCCATCGCTGCCGCAACTGCGGAGCATAGGCCGACGGCACCGCCGAAGCCCAGTCCGTCCCCAGCCAGGAAGCCAGCAGGGATGACTCATTGTTGATCTCGACCATGGCCAGCGCCGGATTGTCGCGCAGGCCCAGGCGCTCGATCAGCGTGCGCGCATACGTTTCCTGGCGTGCCAGCAACCGCGGGTCATA
>JAEWJD010000378.1 GCA_023386765.1 Pseudomonadota bacterium
GAGGGCCTGAACGAGGGCTTCAAGTTCCGCAACCCCAACGAGAAGGCGAGCTGCGGCTGCGGCGAGTCGTTTACGGTGTAACTTTTGGCTGGCGACAATCACTTCAGTCTGTTCGGGCTGCCGGCCCACTTTGCGCTCGATGACGCGGCGCTGGAGACCGCCTGGCGCGACGTCGCCGCCCGCGTGCATCCCGATCGTTTCGCCACGGCTTCGGCCGTGGAGCGCCGGGTAGCCATGCAATGGGCGGCTCGCGCCAACGAGGCCTATCGGGTGTTGCGTGATCCCATGCAGCGTGCCCGCTACCTGTGCGAGCAGGCCGGCGTCGATCTGCAGACCGAGAGCAATACCTCCATGGATGGCGCCTTCCTGATGCAGCAGATGGAGTGGCGTGAACTGCTGGATGATGCCCGCCAGGATGCCCAGGCGCGTGAGCGCCTGGACGCCGAGCTGCAGGCTGCGCGTCAGGCCATGCGGCAACAGCTGGTCGATCTGATCGATGAGCGCCAGGATCATGCCGCCGCCGCGCGCAAGGTGCGCGAGTGGATGTTCATCGAGAAACTGGCCCAGGAACTGGCTGCCATCCAACCTTAGCGGCCGGTGTGTGCCGGCTGCCTTCAGCGACAAAGAGATAAATGGCTTTATTGCAGATTTCCGAACCTGGCGATTCGCCTGCGCCGCATCAGCGCCGTCTGGCGGTCGGAATCGACCTGGGGACGACCAATTCGCTGGTGGCCGCGGTGCGCAGCAGCGTGCCGGAGGTCCTGCGCGATGATCAGGGGCAGGCATTGCTGCCCTCGGCGGTGCGCTATCTGGAAGACGGTGGCGTGGCCATCGGCCAGGCCGCCTTGCCGCATCAGGCCAGCGATCCGCACAACACCATTGTGTCGGTCAAGCGTTTCATGGGCCGCACGGCCGAAGATGCGCGCGCCGCCGGCGCTCCCTACGATTTCATCGATGCGCCCGGCATGGTGCGCCTGCGCACCCGCCAGGGCGATCTGAGCCCGGTCGAGGTTTCGGCGCAGATCCTGGCCAAGTTGCGCCAGCGCGCCGAAGATGTGCTGGGCGACGACCTGGTCGGTGCCGTGATCACCGTGCCGGCCTATTTCGATGACGCGCAGCGCCAGGCAACGCGCGACGCGGCGCGGTTGGCAGGCCTGAATGTGCTGCGTCTGCTCAATGAGCCGACGGCGGCAGCCATTGCCTATGGGCTGGACCACGCCGCCGAAGGCGTTTACGCGGTCTACGATCTGGGCGGCGGCACCTTCGATATTTCGATCCTGCGCCTGAGCAAAGGGGTCTTCGAAGTGATTGCCACTGGCGGCGATACGGCGCTGGGCGGGGATGATTTCGATCACGCCATCGTGGCCGACCTGATGGCCGCGCAGGCCATTGCGCCGCAGTCCGCCTCGGGCCAGCGCGGTTTGCTGGTGGCCGCCCGCCAGGCCCGTGAAGCCTTGACCGACCACGCGCAGGCCGAACTCTCGGTCGCGCTGGATGAGGGCCGTCAATTGCAGGCCACGCTGACCCGCAGCCACTTCGAGACCCTGGCACTTCCCTTGCTGCAGCGGACGCTGGAAGCCGCGCGACGGGCGCTGCGTGATGCGGAGCTGACGCCGGCCGAGGTCAAGGGGGTGGTCATGGTGGGGGGCGCGACCCGCATGCCGGTGGTGCGCCAGGCCGTCGGTACCTTTTTCAACGCGACGCCGCTCACTGATCTGGATCCGGATCAGGTGGTAGCCTTGGGTGCAGCCCTGCAAGCCAACCTGCTGGCAGGCAACCGTGCGCCCGGCGAGGACTGGCTGCTGCTGGACGTCACGCCGCTGTCGCTGGGCCTGGAAACCATGGGCGGGCTGGTTGAGCGGGTCATCCCGCGCAACAGCACCATCCCGGTGGCCCGCGCGCAGGAGTTCACCACCTTCAAGGATGGCCAGACGGCCATGAGCGTGCACGTCGTGCAGGGCGAGCGCGATCTCGTGGCCGATTGCCGGTCGCTGGCGCGCTTCGAGTTGCGCGATATCCCTCCGATGGTGGCCGGCGCGGCGCGCATCCGCGTGACCTTCCAGGTCGACGCCGATGGCCTGCTCAGCGTGACGGCACGCGAACAAAGCACTGGCGTAGAGGCGGCCGTAACGGTCAAGCCCTCTTATGGCCTGTCCGATGATGAAATCACCCGCATGCTGTCCGACAGCGTGTCGCACGCCGATGACGATGCGCGTGCGCGCATGCTGCGCGAGCAGCAGGTCGAGGCCCGCCAACTGGTCGAGTCCGTGACGGCGGCCCTGGCTGCCGATGGTGATCTGTTGCAAGCCGACGAGCGCGTCCGCGTCGATGCCGCCCTGCAGGCGGCCAGTGACGCGCGCGAGGCCAGCGATGTGGAGGCCGTGCGCCAGGCGGTGCAGGCACTCTCGGATGTGACCGAAGACTTCGCCGCCCGCCGCATGGACCGTAATATCCGCCGCGCCCTGGCTGGCCGCACCCTGGACGAACTCGCTTAACCCGATCTCATGCCCAAACTGACTGTATTGCCTCATCCCGATATCTGCCCGGACGGCGCGGTGATCGACGATGCCCCCAGCGGCGTCTCGATCTGCCGGGTGCTGCTGGACAACCATATCGATATCGAACATGCCTGCGAGCTTTCCTGTGCCTGCACGACGTGCCACGTGGTGGTTCGCCAGGGGTATGCCTCGCTGGAAGAGCCCAGCGAAACCGAGGAAGACTTGCTCGACAAGGCCTGGGGCCTGACCTCCGTATCGCGGCTGTCGTGCCAGGCCATGATCGCCGATACCGACCTGACGGTCGAAATCCCGAAGTACACGATCAACCACGCCAAGGAGGACCACTGACATGAAGTGGGTCGATACCTATGAAATCGCCGAGGCGCTGATCGAAGCCCATCCGGATGTCGATCCCAGCCAGGTTCGCTTCACGCAGCTGCGCGATTGGGTGCTGGCGCTGCCTGGTTTCGATGATGATGCGGCGCGCTGCGGCGAGCGAATCCTGGAAGCCAACCAGATGACCTGGATCGACGAGGCGGACTGACCGCTTTCTGCGCCACCCGGCTGCCTGAGAGGCCAGCCTGTCAGAGCCCGGCATGCCGGGCTCTGTCCATTTCGGGGCCCGGACGTGCCCGCCCCTGCCATGTCAGCGTCAGACACGCCGGGTATCATTGACCTGCCCAGCAGGAAAACCTTTTTGATCTATGACTATGCCTGGATTGCGTTTTGGCCTGGCGGCCAACCGGCTGCATCACGAAACCCCGGATGCGGCCCTGTTCACCTGGCTGCGCGCCAGCGGCGCGGCGATCCGCGAGATGGGGATGCAGCTGCATACCGTCGGGCGTACCCATGACGCCATCGTGCGCGAGGGGATGCTGCAGGGTTACAACGGCTTGATCCGCTATCCCTATGGCCGCGAAGGGGGCCTGATGAAACTGGTCGCCCGCGTGACCGAGGGGCGTGACGGCCAGGCGCCTTTTGATGGCGCCATCTATCTGATCGACCCGGTCGATCCGTCGTCCATCTTTCCCGAGGCGCTGGCCTTGAAACGCCAGTGCATCACGCATGGGCGGCCGTTCATTTCGACGCTGGCCGGCGCCATCGAGTGGGTGGAGGTCGAGCGCGTGCTGGCCGGTTATGCGCCGGATCCGGCGTTGTCGCGGATGTTCCGTTTCGAGGGCCAGACGCTGGCCCTGATTGCCCACGATGCACTCAAAGAAGAGATGGTGTCCTTTGCCGACCGTTATTTCGAGCTGCTGTCGCAGTACGCGAGGCGGGTGGCGACGGGTACCACGGGGGGGCGGCTCAATGAGCTGGCCTGGGCGCGCGGCTGGCCGCGTGACCAGGCCTGGGTTGTGCCTTACCTGAGCGGGCCGCTGGGCGGTGATGCCCAGATCGCCGAACTGGTGCTAGAGCACGAATGCCAACGGGTGATTTTTTTCGAGGATCCGCATGTGGCGCGCCAGCACGAGGCCGATATCCAGTTGCTGGAGCGTGCCGTGCGGGTGGTGACGGCATCGGCCACCTGTGCGACCTCGCCCTCGGTGGCACGGCGTTGGGCCGAAGCGGTGTGCAAGCGCCAGGCCATGCTGGCTTGAGGTCTTGAGGGCTGCTTGCGGGCGCGGCGCGCGGCTCAGCGCGGGCGCCTGCGCCAGGCCTGCACGCCGAAGGTGAAAGCCAGCAGCAGCAGGATGCCGGCCAGGGGCAGCAGAAAATCCAGCCTGCCGTCAGCCCGGGTGAGGGTGGCGCGCAGCATCCAGACCAGCCAGCAGAGCAGCGCGGCTCCCAGATTCAGGCCGCTGGCCCAGCACCATACGAAAAAACCGCGCCGTGCCGGCCCACGGGGGGCGGTACGGCGCGGCAGGATCCAGTACAGCACCCCTGACACCAGCACTGCAAGCAAGAGAATCTTGATCAGCATGGTTCAGGGGCGGGCCGTTCAGTCTTCGCGCCGCATGTGCGGGAAGAGGATCACGTCGCGGATGCTGGGGCTGTCGGTCAGGAGCATCACCAGGCGATCGATGCCGATGCCGCAGCCGCCGGTCGGGGGCATGCCGTATTCGAGCGCGCGGATATAGTCGGCGTCGTAGTACATGGCTTCCTCATCGCCGGCATCCTTGGCTTCGACCTGGGAACGGAAGCGCTCGGCCTGGTCTTCGGGATCGTTGAGTTCGGAAAAGCCGTTGGCGATCTCGCGGCCGGTAATGAACAGCTCGAAGCGCTCGGTGATCCCTTCACGACTGTCCGAGGCGCGTGCCAGCGGCGAGACTTCGACCGGGTAGTCGATGATGTAGGTCGGGTTCCAGAGCTGCGATTCGGCGGTTTCTTCGAACAGCGCCAGTTGCAACGCGCCCAGGCCGGCGCGCGACAGCACGGGGCCGTCGGCGTCGGCGCCCAGCTTTTTCAGTTCGGCGCGCACGAAATCGGCATCGTCGAGTTGCGCCTGGGTGTACTGCGGGGCGTACTTGATGATGGCCTCGCAGATCGTGAGGCGGTCAAAGGGCTGGGAGAGATCGAGCTCGCGGCCCTGATAGCTGAGCACGGCGCTGCCGGTGGCGGCGATGGCGGCCTGGCGGATCAGGGTTTCGGTGTAGTCCATCAG
>JAEWJD010000406.1 GCA_023386765.1 Pseudomonadota bacterium
TTTTTGAGAGAAGAATTATTGGCCATCAGACTTTCTCAACCTCAGGTTTGCCCAGCAGCCCGGTGGGACGGAACAGCAGGATGAGCACCAGCAGCGTGAAGGCGACGATGTCCTTGTACTGCGATGAGATATAGGCGGCAGCGAAAGTTTCAGCCAGGCCGAGCAGCACGCCACCCAGCATGGCGCCGGGTATGCTGCCGATGCCGCCCAGCACCGCGGCGGTGAACGCCTTGATGCCCGCGAGAAAACCGATGAAGGGATTGAGCTTGCCGATGGTGATGGCGATCAGCACGCCCCCCACCGCTGCCAGCCCTGCGCCCAGCACGAACGTGAAGGAAATGACCCGGTTGGTGTCGATGCCCAGCAGGTTGGCCATGTGCATGTCCTGCGAGCAGGCGCGAGAAGCGCGGCCCATGCGCGAATACTTGATGAACAGCGTCAGCGCGATCATCAGTACCACAGTGACCAGGATGATCATCAGGCGCGAGTACGGCACCGTGACGTCGAAATCCGAACCCATATTGAACTGGATGGCGCCGGAAATCAGCGAAGGCACGGCCATGTCGCGCGCACCCTGGCCCAGGGCGACCCAGTTCTGCAGGAAGATGGACATGCCGATGGCCGAAATCAAGGCCACCAGGCGCGGGCTGTTGCGCACCGGACGATAGGCGACCCGTTCGACGCTGAAGCCGTAGACGCTGGTGACCACGATGGCCACCACCAACATGGCCGCAATGATGAAAGGCAGGGGTACCCCGCTATTGGTGCCGATGGCGGTCAGGGTCACCAAGCCGACATAGGCGCCAATCATGTAAATCTCGCCGTGCGCGAAGTTGATCATGCCGATGATGCCGTAGACCATCGTGTAGCCGATGGCAATCAACGCATAGATCGCACCCAATGACAATCCATTGAAGAATTGCTGGGTCAGTTGGGGTATCAGGTCATGCATAGGGAATGGACTCCAAAAAGCTCCGGCTCCGGTAATGCAACCCGGAGCCGGAAACCTTGGCTCTGCGGGGGAAGCGGCGGATATCCGCCCCCCAAGGCTTGTTTACAGCTGGGTCTTCTTGCCGTCTTTGTCCCATTTGAAGACCGCGAACTCGAAGTCCTTCAAATCGCCCTTGGCGTCGAAGTCGACCTTGCCGATGGCGGTGTCAAAACCGGTTTTGTGCATGTGGTCGGCAACCTTGTTGGGGTCTTCGCCCACGGCACCGATGCTGTCGGCCAGCACCTGCACCGCAGCATAGGCCGGCATCTGGAAGGCGCCGTCCGGATCGCGCTTGGCGTCCTGGAAGGCCTTCACGATCGCCTCGTTGCCCGGCAACTTGGTGAAGTCGGCCGGCAGGGTCACCAGCAGGCCATCGATGGCCGGGCCGGCGATCGCGACCAGATCCTGGTTGGCGGTGCCTTCAGGACCCATGAACTGCACATTCAGGCCCTGTTCGCGCGCCTGGCGCAGCAACAGACCGAGCTCGGGATGGTAACCGCCGAAGTAGACAAAATCCACGCCGGCCGACTTGAGCTTGGTGATGATGGCCGAGTAATCGCTATCGCCGACGTTGATGCCCTCGAACATCGCAATGTTGACCTTTTCTTTCTCCAGCGCGTCTTTCACCTGCGTGGCCACGCCCGAGCCATAAGTCTGCTTGTCGTGCAGCACGGCGACCTTCTTCGGCTTGACGGTATTGGCGATATAACGCGCCGCGAACGGTCCCTGTTGGTCATCGCGGCCGATGGTACGGAAGAAATAATGCGGTTTGCCCGTGTCGGTCACCAGCGGCGAGGTCGCGCCCGGGGTGATGGCAACGATGCCTTCCTGCTCATAGACATTGACCGCGGCCACGGCCACGCCCGAGCAGGCGTGCGCGACGGCGAATTTCGCGCCGGCGTTGACGACCCGGTTGGCCGCCGGCACGGCTTGCTTGGGCTCGCAACCGTCGTCGATCAGGATGGCTTCGAATTTCTTTCCGTTCACGCCGCCCTTGGCATTGATGGCTTCGATGGCCGTCAGGGCGCCGGCCTGGATCTGGTCTCCATACTGGGTGTTGGGGCCTGTCATGGGCTGGGGAATACCGATCTTGATGGTATCGGCAGCTTGCACGGCACCGGCCAGGGCCAGTGCGCCGATCGCGACGGCAAGGGGGGTGAAGCGTTGCGGCAATTTCATGCAGAATTCTCCCGGCAAGATTTATTTGAGCGGATCTGTTGTCGAAGGACAGGCGAACACACGTTCTTCCGCACAGGCCTTGCTTACACATCCCGTTTTCAATGCATGAAACACCAAAAACCGGACCTGCCGGGTATTCTGAAAGCATGCCCAAGGAGTGTCACTGCGTGTATTCCCGCATATTTCCAGCACGATCACGAACCGGTCAACATGCAGGCCGTAGGCGCACGTTGGCAGACGTAAGCGTCATGTAAGAAATAAACGCGCTGCCGCCTGCCCCGCCCGGCTCAGCGCGCCTGCGGCACGTCGGAGGGACGCGCCAGGTTCCACATCAAGGCGCGGAACGGCGCCAGCATGCTGATATTGACGGCCAGCTTGATGAGCAGGTCGCCGGCCAGCCAGGTAACCCAGGGCGTGCCGGTGCCGGCGAAGGCCACGCTGAAGAAGACGGCCGTGTCGACCACCGCGCCGATCACGCCCGAAATCAAGGGCGCGCGCCACCAGGCGCCATCACGGAGGCGATCAAAGACCCGGATGTCGATCAACTGGGCGCAAAGATATGCCAGCCCCGATGCCAGGGCAATGCGCGGCGAGGCCACCCAGATCGACACGATCAGCGCTGCGGCAAAACCCACCCATACCACGCGGCGCGCGGCGGCCGGCCCGAAGCGCCGGTTGAGCACGTCGGTGACCAGAAAGGCCACCGGATACGACAGCCCGCCCCAGGTCAGCCAGTCATTGAGGGGGATCTGCACCAGGATATTGGAGCCGACCACCACCAGCCCCATGCAGAACACGGCCATCGCAAACTGCGAGCCGCGCATGGCGTCAAACCGTGTCACTGCCCGAACTCCTGGGCCAGCTCACGCGAGCGGCGCGCGGCAGCCTGCATGGCCTGTGCGACGATGCCGCGCAGGTCGGCCTGGCCGAAGACATCCAGGGCTGCAGCCGTGGTGCCGCCCTTGGAGGTCACCCGCTCGCGCAGTACACCCGGCGCCTCGCTCGATTCGGCCGCCAGGCGGGTCGCCCCGGCCAGCGTGCCCAGCGCCAGGCGACGCGCCTGATCGGCATCCAGCCCAACCGCCACGCCGCCTTCGATGAGCGCCTCCAGGAACAGGAACACGTAGGCCGGGCCGCTGCCCGACAATGCGGTCACGGCATCCAGGGCAGCGTCATCGGCCACCCAGACCACGTCGCCCACCGCCGAGAGCATGGTTTCGGCCAGTGCGCGTCCTGGCGCATCCACGCCGGCCAGCGCGGCCATGCCGGTCACGCCCGCGCCCACCAGGGCCGGCGTGTTGGGCATGCAGCGCACCAGGCGTTGCCACGGGCGGTCGGTCTCGCCCAGCCAGGCGGCCAGGGTGTCGGCCCGCAGGCCGGCGGCCACGCTGATCACCAGCGTATCGGGCTGCAGCCAGGGCCGCGAGGCCTCGATCACGGGGCGCATCACCTGCGGTTTGACGGCATAGACCCAGACCTTGCAGCGCGACAGCGCGGCGTCCGGTGCCGCCGAGGCGGTCATGCCCGCGGCCAGCCAACTGGCGTGGGCCTCGGTGTTGATGTCGACCACATGGATATTGGCGGCCGGGCAGACTTTGCCGGCCAACCCCTGGGCCAGGGCCGATGCCATGTTGCCGCCACCGATGAAGGCGATAGAGAGAGCTTTGTCCATGCCAGGATTGTAAACCGGTACGGTTTTCCATTTTGTACGTCATAGCGTCGTCACAAAGCCTTCCTAATGTGTGCCCCTCGGGCGTGGTTCCAACGCCACGCCGGCTCACCACGGGAGAACCCTGTTCATGCGCGCTTCACGTCTAGCCCTCGCCAGCCTGCTGGCGCTGACCTTCGCCGGCGCTTCGGCCCAGGCCGCCACCGAAATCCAGTTCTGGCACTCGATGGAGGGGCCACTGGGAGAACGGGTCAACGCCTTGGTGGAGGCTTTCAACAAAACCCATCCCGACGTCCAGGTCCATGCGGTCTACAAAGGCAGCTATGGAGAGTCGATGAATGCCGGCATCGCCGCCTATCGCGCCGGCAATGCGCCCGACATTCTGCAGGTATTCGAGGTGGGCACCGCCACCATGATGTACGCCAAGGGCGCCATCAAACCTGTCCAGGAAATGTCCGAGGAAGTAGGCGATCCGATCGACCCGAAGACCTTCCTGGGTGCCGTGGCTAGCTACTACACCTCCCCGCAGGGCAAGCTCGTGTCCATGCCCTTCAACAGTTCGACAGTGGTGTTCTACTACAACAAGGATGCCTTCAAGGCCGCTGGCCTGGACCCGGAACAACCGCCCAAGACCTGGGACGAAGTGGCCCAGGCTGCCCGCAAGCTCAAGGCCGCCGGCCAGGAGTGCGGTTACACCACCACCTGGCCATCCTGGGTGCAGCTCGAGACCTTCTCGGCCTGGCATGACGTGCCCTACGCGACCGAAAACAACGGCTTTGGCGGCCTGAACGCGCGGCTGGCCCTGGACAGCCCCCTGCATCTGCGTCACCTGGATAACCTCGCCAAGATGGCCAAGGAAGGGCTCTTTACCTACGGCGGGCGCGGTGACACCGCCGGCGCGCTTTTCATCAGCGGCAAGTGCGGCATGACCACCGGTTCCAGCGGCATGCGGGCCAACATTGCCAAGAATGCCAACTTCGCCTTCGGCACCTCTACCCTGCCCTATTACGCCGGGGTGCCCAATGCGCCGCAGAACACCATCATCGGCGGCGCCTCGCTGTGGGTATTCGCCGATCGCAGCCCCGAGATCTATCGCGGCGTGACCCAGTTCTTCAAGTACCTGGCCAGCCCCGAAGTCGCGGCCACCTGGCACCAGGAAACCGGTTATGTGCCGATCACCGTGGCGGCCTACGATCTGACCCGCGAACAGGGCTACTACGAGAAAAACCCCGGCACCGAGGTGGCCGTCAAGCAGCTTCATGTACAGACCACCGATCGCTCGCGCGGTCTGCGGCTGGGCTATCTGCCCCAGATCCGTGACATCGAGGACGCCGAGATGGAACGCATCTTCAACGGCCAGATCAGCGCCCAGGAAGGCCTGAAGACCATCACGGCACGCGGCAACGAACTGCTGCAGAAGTTCGAAAAGAGCGTCAAGTAAGCGCCCCGCGGCGCAGCTCTGTCATGAGATGCGCCGCCCGCGCTCCCTTTTGCCTCCTTGCCCCCTTTTCCGGAACAGCCCAGCTGCCTGCCTCGCCCATGGAAAAACGCACCATCTTTGGCCATCGCACGCTGCCCTATGTGCTGCTGGCGCCCCAGCTGGCGGTCACGCTGGTGTTCTTCTTCTGGCCCGCGGGCCAGGCCTTATGGCAATCGTTGCGTCTGGAAGACGCCTTTGGCCTGTCATCCGAATTCGTGGGCCTGGAAAACTTCACCGACCTGTTCGCGCAAGCGGCCTACCGCCAGTCCTTCCAGGTCACCGCCCTGTTTTCCTTTCTGGTCGCGGCCATCGGCCTGTCGGTCTCCCTGTTGCTGGCCGTCATGGCGCAACGCGTGCTGCGCGCCTCGGGCATCTACAAGACCTTGCTTATCTGGCCCTATGCGGTCGCGCCGGCGGTGGTGGGTGTGCTGTGGCTGTTCCTGTTCTCGCCGGCGGTCGGGATCCTGGCCGCCGGCCTGCAGGGCCTGGGCGTGAACTGGAACCCGCGCCTGGACGGTGCCCAGGCCATGGTGCTGGTGCTGATTGCCGCCATCTGGAAGCAGGTCTCCTATAACTTCCTTTTCTTCCTGGCAGGGCTGCAGGCCATCCCGCGCTCGCTCATCGAAGCGGCCGCCATAGACGGCGCCTCGCCACTGCGGCGCGTCTGGTCCATCGTCTTCCCACTGCTTTCTCCCACCACGCTCTTCCTGCTGGTGGTCAACGTGATCTATGCCTTCTTCGACACTTTCGCGGTGATCGACACCACGACGCAGGGTGGGCCCGGGCATGCCACCGACATTCTGGTCTACAAGGTCTACAGCGATGCCTTCCGCGGGCTGGATCTGGGTGCCTCGGCAGCCCAGTCAGTGGTGCTGATGCTGATCGTGGTCGCACTGACCGTCGTGCAGTTCCGCTATATCGACCGCAAGGTCCATTACTGATGACCCACTGATCATTGAGCGCCCATCATGATAGAACGCCGTCCCTGGCTCGATATCCTGGCCCATGCCGTGCTGCTTTGCGGCGTGGCGCTGGTGGCTTTTCCTGTCTATGTGGCCTTCGTGGCCTCGACCCAGACCGCCCAGGAGGTCGCCGCGGCACCGATGTCGCTCCTACCCGGCAGCCATCTGCTGGAAAACTATGCCCGGGCGCTGGCAAGCGGCGCCGGCGGCAACGCGCCGGTCGGACGCATGATGTTCGTCAGCCTGATGATGGCCTTGCTGATTGCCGGCGGCAAGATCGTCATTTCGCTGTTGTCGGCCTTCGCCGTGGTGTACTTCCGCTTCCCGGGGCGCATGCTGTGCTTCTGGCTGATCTTTCTTACCCTGATGCTGCCGGTCGAGGTACGCATCGCCCCGACCTACAAGGTGGTCGCCGACCTCGGGCTGCTCAACAGCTATGCCGGGCTGACCCTGCCATTGATCGCTTCGGCCACCGCCACGTTTCTGTTCCGCCAGTTTTTCCTTAGCGTGCCCGATGAGCTGGCCGAAGCGGCACGCATGGACGGCGCCGGCCCCTTGCGGTTTTTCTTCGACATCCTGCTGCCGTTGGCTCGCACCAGTATCGCTGCGCTGTTCGTGATCCAGTTTATCTATGGCTGGAATCAATACCTGTGGCCCCTGCTCATCACCACCAGGGAAGACATGTACCCGGTGGTGATCGGCATCAAACGCATGGTCAGCGGTGGCGACAGCGTCACCGAGTGGAACCTCACCATGGCGACGGCCATGCTGGCGATGCTGCCGCCCGCGCTGGTTGTCATCCTGATGCAGAAGTGGTTCGTGCGCGGTCTGGTCGACAGCGAAAAATAACGCCCGCCCCTGCCTTCCTCCTCTTCGCCCGATCTCCACTCATGGCTACCCTGTCCCTACGCAAGCTGCAAAAATCCTATCCGGGCGGCGCGCCCATTCTCCATGGCATCGATCTGGACCTCAACGACGGAGAATTCATTGTCATCGTCGGGCCGTCCGGTTGCGGGAAATCGACCCTGTTGCGCCTGGTTGCCGGTCTGGAACAGCCCAGCGGTGGAGAAATCCTCATCGACGATCAATCGGTGAACCTGCGCGAACCGGCCGAGCGCGACATCGCCATGGTGTTCCAGAACTATGCCCTCTATCCCCATATGTCGGTCTACGACAATATGGCCTACGGCCTGAAGATACGCGGCCTGGCGTGTAGCGAAATCACCCGGCGGGTCAAGCAGGCCGCCGCCGTCCTCGGGCTGGAAGCCCTGCTGGACCGCCATCCGCGCCAGCTTTCCGGCGGGCAGCGCCAGCGCGTGGCCATGGGCCGCGCCATCGTGCGTGAACCCAAGGTGTTTCTGTTTGACGAGCCGCTCTCCAACCTGGATGCCAAGCTGCGCGTGACCATGCGTCTGGAGATTCTGAAACTGCAGCGCCGCCTGAACACCACCAGCCTCTACGTCACGCACGATCAGGTCGAGGCCATGACGCTGGCCCATCGCATGGTGGTGATGAATCAGGGGCGCGCCGAGCAGATCGGCACGCCAGCCGAGGTCTTCGAGCGGCCGGCCTCCACCTTCGTGGCGGCTTTCATCGGCTCTCCGCCCATGAACCTGATCCCGGTCGATATCGCTGCGGACGGCACGGTCCGCCATGCTGAAGGCACCGGCCTCGGCCTGCCGCCCCAGGCTGTGCCAGCGGCTTTGCGTGCACGCCGCCTGATCCTCGGGATGCGCCCCGAACACATGGTGCTCGACGCCCCCGGCATCGAGGGCGAGATCGAGATGATCGAAACGCTGGGTTCGGAACAACTGCTGCACCTGCGCCACGGCAGTTCCCGCCTGATATTGCGATGCGCCACGCGCGAGGCGGGCCCATCCGGCATGCAGGTCGGCCAGCGGGTGGAGATCGGCCCCGACACCCGCCATCCCCTGCACTGGTTCGATGCCGACAGCGGCCGCCGGCTGCCAGGTTTCTAGGTCATGATGGCGGCGTCACCGTAAAAAAACCCCGGAGACCGCAGGTCATCCGGGGTGGCTGGCGGCGGGGGCACCCCGCCAGGCTGGCTGCGGCTTACTTGAAGCGCGTCTTGCTGCCGTCCTTGTGCCAGGTGAAGACTTCGAACTCGAAGTCGTTCAGGTCGCCCTGCTTGTTCCAGGAGGTCTTGCCGATCGGCGTCTGGAAGGTGTTGGAGTGCATGTACTTGGCCACCTTTTCCGGGTCGGTGCTGCCAGCGCCCTTGATGCCATCGGCAATCGCTTGCGTAGCGGCGTAGGACGTCATCTGGAAGGCACCGGTGGGGTTGCGCTTCTTGTCCTGGAAGGCTTTGACGATGGCCGCGTTGTCAGGGTTGTGGGTGAAGTCGGCCGGCAACGTCACCAGCATGCCCTCGACCGCGTCGCCGGCGATGGCATTGATGTCCGGGTTGCCAGCGCCCTCGGGCCCCATGAAGCGGGCCTTGACGCCCTGCTCGGCGGCCTGGCGCATCAGCAAGCCCATTTCCGGGTGATAGCCGCCGTAATAGACGAAATCGACGCCATTGCTCTTGAGCTTGGTGATCACGGCCGAGAAGTCGCTGTCGCCGGCATTGATGCCCTCGAATACCGACACCTTGACGCCACCCTTTTCGAGGTCGTTCTTGACGGCGGTGGCGATGCCCTGGCCATACGACTGTTTGTCGTGCAGCACGGCCACATTGCCGGGCTTGATCTTGTCGAGGATGAACTTGGCGGCGGCCGGACCTTGCTGGTCATCGCGCCCGATGGTGCGGAAGATGAACTCGTAGTTTTTGCCTTCGGTCACGGCCGGCGCCGTGGCCGAGGGGGTGACCATGATCACGCCCTCGTTGTTGTAGATGTCGGTGGCGGCAATGGTGGCGCCCGAGCATACGTGGCCGACCACGAAGCCGATCTTCTCGTTGACCACGCGGTTGGCGGCCACCGGGCCCTGCTTGGGCTCGCAGCCATCGTCGATCACCACGGCTTCCAGCTTGGAGCCGTTGACGCCGCCCGAGGCGTTGATCACCTCGATCGCGGTGTTGACCCCTTCGCGCACCATGTCACCATACTGCGTTACCGGACCGGTGGTCGGGCCGACCACGCCGATCTTGATGGTTTGCGCCTGTGCGCCGCCATAAGCCAGCCCCATCGCCAGGCCACATGCGGCCAACACGGGGGTCAAACGGAAATGCGTCTTCATGGTGGCTCTCTCCTTCTGTTGCTTATCTTCGTTGATCTTGGCAGCGGCCGCAGCGGCCGCTTTTGCAGTCCAAGCATACACCGAAGGTCCCGGCCGTCGAGAGCCGGGTATGCCCTCGGACGAAGGGGCACGCTTATAACCGGATCGCCATATACAAGGAAAAACATAGTCGTTGGAGTCAGCTGCCGCGCCAGGCAACATGGCTGCATGAGACTGCAACCTATCCTTGTCCCCGGCTGGAAGAACTCCGGTCCCCGGCATTGGCAGACACTCTGGGCCGAGCGTCTGCCCAATGCCCGCCGCCTGCAACAGCGCGACTGGCAGAACCCATCGCGCGCGGCCTGGATCCAGAACCTGGCACAGGCTGTCGACGAAGCGCCCTGGCCGGTACTGCTGATCGCCCATAGCCTGGGCTGCCTGGTCAGCGCCGGTTTGCCGGTGGCCTTGCACACCCGCGTGGCCGCAGCCCTGCTGGTGGCCCCCCCCGATGTCGAGCAGCCTGATACCCCGGCCAGCCTGCGGGACTTCGCGCCCGCACCCTGCCGGCCGCTACCCTTTCAGAGCGTGGTGGTCGCCAGCGACAATGATCCCTATTGCAGCCTGTCGCGGGCTGAACGATTCGCGCATGACTGGAGCAGCCGTTTAGTGATCCTGCCCGCGGCAGGCCATATCAACGCCGACAGCGGCCTGGGGGAGTGGCCTCAGGGCCTGAAGCTGCTGGCCGCGCTACGCCGCCGCGCCGTCTGGCGTGTGAACGCACCGCCACCCGCACCGGGCATGGCGCCAAAATCGGCAGGACCCAACGCCTTGCTCAGGCGCACGCCTTCCACGCCCTGAAAAGAAAACACCCCGCGGCGCTATGCGCCAACGGGGCGTATCTGGCCGGCAGGCCGGACTACTGCAGCAGGCTGCGCAGCATCCAGGCATTCTTCTCATGGATGTCCAGCCGCTGGGTGAGAAGGTCGGCGGTGGGCTGGTCGTTGGCGGCATCGGCCTTTTCAAATGCCGCGCGCGCGGTCTTGGCCACGGCTTCGTTGCCCTTGACCAGCATGCGCACCATTTCCAGGGCTTCGGGGATGTCGCTCGGCTCTTCGATCGAGGTCAGCTTGCCGTACTCGCGATAGGTGCCCGGCGCATAGTGGCCCAGCGCGCGGATGCGTTCGGCAATGGCATCGAGCGCACCCCACTCTTCCGTGTACTGCGTCATGAACATATTGTGCAGCGTATTGAAAAGCGGGCCGGTGACGTTCCAATGGAAGTTGTGCGTCATCAGGTAGAGCGAGTACGAGTCAGCCAGCAGCTTGGCCAGTTCACCCGCGACAGCGGCGCGGTCCTTGTCGGAAATCCCGATATTGATACGCGGCGCGCTGGCGCTGCTTTTGGAAGTCTTTGCCATACCGTGCTCCTTAGCCAGGTTGAGGATCAATCAAGAATACCACCGCGCCTGCGGCACGGCGATCGTTGCCGCATGACACGTCATCGGCGTTGTCAGTTCACATCGGCCTGGGCCGCCAGCGCTTCGCCGTCGAGCATGGTCACCCCAGGCAAGCCACAGGCATAGACGGCCTGTGCCAATGCCTCCACCGCGGCCAGGCGCGGAAAGCTGCGCCGCCAGGCCAGCACCACGCGCCGCACCGGCGGCTCGCCTTTGAACGGCACATAACTCAGCAGACTCTTGGCCGCGGGGTGTTCGGGAACGGCGGTCACCGGCAGCACCGTCACACCGATGCCGGCGGCGACCATATGCCGGATGGTCTCCAGGGACGAGCCCTCGAAGGTGCGCTGGATGCCGTCGCTGGTGGCGGCAAAGCGCGACAGTTCAGGACAGACCTCCAGCACCTGGTCGCGGAAACAGTGGCCGCTACCCAGCAGCAGCATGGTCTGCTGCTTCAGATCCTGCGCATCGATGGCCACCCGCCTGGCCCACTCATGCTCGTGCGGCACGGCCACCACGAAGGGCTCGTCATACAGCGGCTGGGTCACCAGCCCGGCCTCGGGCAGCGGCAACGCCATGATGGCGCAGTCGATTTCGCCCTGGCGCAACAGTTCCACCAGCCGCAGAGTGAAGTTCTCTTGCAGCAGCAAGGGCATCTGCGGCGTGCGGGCGATCTGCTCCGGAACCAGCCGGGGCAATAGATAAGGCCCGATGGTATGAATGACGCCCACGCGCAGCGGCCCTGCCAGCGGATCGTGCCCCTGGCGGGCGATCTCCTTGATGCTGGCGCTTTCCTCGAGCACTTTCTGGGCCTGGGCCACGATGCGCTGGCCGATGGGCGTGACGCCGACCTCGGAGCCACCTCGCTCGAAGAGCGTGACACCCAGTTCGTCCTCCAGCTTGCGTATCGCGACTGACAAGGTGGGCTGGCTGACAAAACAGGCCTCGGCCGCGCGCCCGAAGTGGCGTTCGCGTGCGACTGCCACGATGTACTTCAATTCGGTCAGGGTCATTGCTTCGGCTCCTGGAAAGTATGCCCCGAGGGGCGGCAGGCATCGATGTGCCGTTTCAAGTACGCAGGAAATCTTCCCGGCCGCGCATCCAGCGCGCCAGGTGGGCCTGGACGGCTTGCGGTGCCTGCTTGCGCAATTGCACCGCTGCGTCGCGCGCCGCTTCGGCCAGCGCGACGTCCTGTTCCATATCGGCAAAGCGCAGCAGCGCCATGCCCGACTGGCGGGTTCCGAGAAACTCTCCCGGCCCGCGTTGGTCAAGGTCGCGTCGCGCAATTTCAAAGCCATCGGTGGGTTCGAACATTGCCCGCAGGCGTTCGCGGGCCACCTGGGACAGCGGCGTCTGGTACACCAGCACGCAGACCGACTCGGCCTGGCCGCGCCCCACCCGCCCGCGCAACTGATGCAACTGCGCCAGCCCGAAACGCTCGGCATGCTCGATGACCATCAGCGAGGCATTGGGCACGTCCACCCCGACCTCGATCACCGTGGTCGCCACCAGCAGATCCACCTCGCCAGCGCGGAAAGCCTCCATCACGGCAGCTTTCTCGGCTTGTGGTAATCGACCATGCACCAGACCGATGCGCAGGTCGGGCAGATCGGTGCGCATGGCGTCATAGGTGTCAACGGCTGTCTGCAACTGCAAGGCCTCGCTTTCCTCGACCAGCGGACAGACCCAATAGGCCTGGCGGCCATTGCGGGCGGCCTGGGCAATATGCGCAATCAGTTCGTCGCGTCGCGCCTCGGACAGCAGCTTGGTGATGACCGGGGTTCGCCCAGGTGGCAGTTCATCGATCACCGAGACATCCAGGTCGGCGAAAAACGTCATTGCCAGGGTGCGCGGAATGGGCGTGGCGCTCATGTTGAGCTGATGCGGCACGACATGACCGGTGTCTTCCTCGCCCTTGCGGTTGAGCGCCAGGCGCTGACCGACCCCGAACCGATGCTGCTCATCCACGATGGATAGGCCCAGGCGCCGGAAACTGACCGTATCCTGGATCAGTGCCTGGGTGCCGACCACCAGTTGCACCTCGCCGGATTCGGCGTCGGCCAAGGCCTGCCGGCGGGCCTTGGCGGCCAGGCTGCCGCTCAGCCACGCCACTTTCACCCCCAGCGGCTCCAGCCAGGCGGCAAGTTTGCGGAAATGCTGCTCCGCCAGGATTTCGGTGGGGGCCATAAGCGCGACCTGAAAGCCGTTGGCGATGGCCTGGGCGGCCGCCACTGCGGCCACCACCGTCTTGCCGCTGCCGACATCGCCCTGCAGCAGGCGATGCATGGGGAAAGGCCGCGCCAGGTCCTCGGCGATCTCGGCGACCACGCGCTGCTGCGCGCCGGTCAGCGTGAACGGCAAAGCGGCATACAGTCTCGCAACCAGGCCATCGGCGGCCGTATCCGGCGCCATGGGCGGTGCCCGCTTCTCACGCCGTGCGGCGCGCGCGGCGGCCAGCGACAGCTGCTGCGCCAGCAATTCGTCAAATTTGATGCGTTGCCAGGCCGGATGCGTACGCTCCAGCAGCGCCTGTTGGGCGGTGCCGGGCGGGGGCGCGTGCAACAGCTTCACGGCTTCGCCGAATGGCATCAGCGAGAGCGCGTCGCGCAACGCCTCGGGCAAGGTGTCGTGCAGGTCCACCTGCTGCAGAGCCTGCGTCACCGCGCGCCGCAGCACCGGCTGGGCAAGCCCTTCCGTACTGGAATAGACGGGAGTCAGTGCCGTTGGCAGTTCGGCATCGGCGCGCGTCATGCGCGGGTGCACCATCTCGCGCCCGAAGAGGCTGCCGCGCACCTCGCCGCGCGCGCGCAGCCGCTGGCCGGCCTGCAACTGCTTCTGTTGGCTGGGGTAGAAATTGAGCCAGCGCAGCTGCAGTTCACCGCTTTCGTCGGCAATCACCGCAGTCAGCTGGCGGCGCGGCCGGTAAAGGACCTCTGAACGCAGGATCTCGCCTTCGACCTGCGCCGCGATACCGGGCCGCAAGGCCGAGATGGGGGTGATCTGCGTCTCGTCTTCGTAACGCAACGGCAGGTGCACCACGAAGTCCTCGGGCACGTGCAGGCCCAGGCTTTGCAAGCGACGCGCGGTATCGGACCGCGCGCCGGTTGCCTTGCCGGCGGCGGGCTTGGCGGCCTTGGCTGGCTTGCCGGGTGCAGGCATGGGCTGCCGGACCGGGATCAGAGAACCAGAATGGCCTCGACCTCGAACTGCGCGCCCTTGGGCAGGCTGGCCACGCCAATGGTCGAGCGTGCCGGGAACGGCTGCGGGATCAGTTCGGCCATGATGGCGTTGGCTGCGGTGAAGCGGCTCAGGTCCGTCAGGAACAGCGTCAGCTTGACGATGTTGTTCAGCGAGCCGCCGGCTTCCTTGATGACCGCTTCCATGTTGGTGAAGGCCTGGCGCACCTGGGCGTCGAAGTTCTCCGACACCAGTTCGCCGCTGCACGGCTCCAGCCCGATCTGGCCCGACAAGTAGACAGTCTTGCTGCCCGAGACGGCCACGGCCTGCGAATACGGACCCACGGCGGCCGGGGCCGCATCGGTATGGATGATCTCTTTGCTCATAAAGCGGCTCCTTGGTGAGGGATAAAC
>JAEWJD010000071.1 GCA_023386765.1 Pseudomonadota bacterium
TGGGGCGGGCTTATTCGGGAAAGGGGCGTTCTCGGGCGCGCGCTCAGCGGCCCGTCGCCAGGGATAGAACCAGCCTGTCGATATCGACCTGGCCATGGAAAACGGATTCGGCCGGGCCGGTCATGCGCAACTGCTGGCCGTTCCAGGCCACGGTGAGCATGCCGCCGCGGGTCTGTACCTGCACCGGGCTGTCCAGCAGGCCGCGGCGGATGCCGGCGGCCACGGCCGCGCAGGCGCCGGTGCCGCAGGCCAGCGTTTCGCCGGCGCCGCGTTCGTACACGCGCAGGCGGATGTGGCGGCGGTCGACGATCTGCATGAAGCCGGCGTTCACGCGGCGTGCAAAACGCGGGTGCGACTCGATCTGCGGGCCCTGGCCGGCGACGTCGGCCAGCGCGACGTCCTCGACCACCTGCACGGCGTGCGGGTTGGAGATCGCCACGATCGACAGATCGGCGGCCCCTTCGCGCAAGGGCAGGCGGTAAAGGGTGTCTGTGCCTTGCGGCAGGGTGTCCAGCGCGCTGGCGTCAAAGGGCAGGGCAGCCGGTTCGAAGCGCGTCACGCCCATGTCCACCGTCACTTCGCCTGCAGGTGTTTCGTCCAGCACGATGATGCCGGTGGCGATCTCGGCGCGCAGCGGGTTCTTGCCCGACAGGCCCTGCTCGTGGACGAAGCGCACGAAGCAGCGCGCGCCGTTGCCGCAGTGCTCGACTTCGCTGCCGTCGGCATTGAAGATGCGATAGCGGAAATCGGCATCGGGCCGGGTGGCGGGCTCGACCAGCAGGATCTGGTCGGCGCCGATACCGAAATGACGGTCACCCAGCGCGCGGGCGCGCTCGGGAGTCATCTCGATGGTTTGGCGCACGCCGTCGAGCACGACGAAGTCGTTGCCCGCGCCCTGCATTTTGGTGAAGTTCCAGATCATGGCGGGATTATCGCCCATTCGTCCGGGTTCGGGCAGGCGCGGGCGGACGGGCTCAATAGAGCTTGGGCGTGCCGGGCGGGCGGGTCTTGAAGCGGCGGTGCACCCAGTAATACTGGCTGGGGCAGCGTCGTACCCAGCCTTCCAGCTCACGGTTCAGGCGCGCGGAGGCGTCCTCCAGGGAGTCGTCGCCGGGGAAGTCGGCCAGGGGCGGCAGCACCTCGACCTGGTAGCGGCCGGTCTGCGGATCCCAGAAATCCAGAATGGGCAGCACGGCGGCGTTCCATTTGCGCGCCAGTTGCGCGGTCGCCACCAGCGTAGCGGCCGGCACATCGAAGAAGGGCACGAACACCGAGCCTTTGGGGCCGAAATCCATGTCGGGCAGATAGTAGACCGGGCGTGCCTCGCGGAAATGGCGGATCAGGTCGCGCACACCATCCTTGCGGCTGACCAGGAACACCTCATTGAAGCGCGCGCGGCCCCGGCGCACGACCTCATCGACGGCCGGGTCGCTTTGCGGCGTGTACATGGTGGCCGCGGTGGGCAGCCGTTGGCTCAACAGGGTGGCCGCGACATCCAGGGCAATGAAGTGCGGCGCCAGCAGGATCACCGGGCGGCCAGCCTGGGAGAGCGCATTGACCTGTTCGGCACCGCGGATCGAGGCCAGCTCGTCGATGGCCTCGGGCGTGCCATACCAAAGTACGCCCCGGTCCACGATGGACTGGCCCAGCGCGCGGAAGTGCTCCTGCACCCAGCGCTCCCGGGTTTCGGGGGGCTCGGCGGGGAAGCAGATTTCGAGGTTGCGGTGCACGATGCGTACGCGCGACTTGGCCAGCCTTAGGGCCAGCCAGCCCACGAAAGCGCCGGCACGCAGGCGTGCGCGCGGGCTCATGCGGCCGAACCAGCCAAACAGGCCATCCAGCAGGCGGATCTTGAAACGAGTGCTCATGTGTCAGGCATGGCGGGCGCGGCGGGCGCGCCACGCGGCGTCTTGTAGCGGTTGTAGCCCCAGAGATACTGGTCGGGGAAACGCCGTATCAGCGTTTCCATGCACTGGTTGAACAGGGCAGCCTGGGCCTGGGGATCTTCGGGCAGCGGTGCGGGCACGCGCACATAGTGCAGGCGCCAGCCCCGGCCGCGCGGCAGCCGTTCGGCCGCGCACAGGATGACCGGCACGCCGGTCTGGGCGGCCAGCTTGCCGGTCAGGGTGACGGTATAGGCCATGCGGCCGAAGAACGGTGCCCATACGCCTTCGCCCACGCCCGGCGCCTGGTCGGGTAGCAGGCCCACCGCTTCGCCGCGCCGCAACGCCCGCACGAATTCGCGCACGCCTTGCATATTGGCCGGCACGGCGCGTACCGCCGAGTTGTTGCGGGCACTTTCGAGCAAGGGCACCAGCACGGCTTTGCGCGGCGGGCGGAACATCACCGTCAGCGGTACCTTGTGCGCCATGTGGCGGGCCATGATTTCGAAGCAGCCCAGGTGGGGCGTGAGAAACAGGATGCCGCGCCGTTCGGCGATGGCCTGCTCGACGATCTTGAAGTCTTCGCCGACCTGGGCGCGCGCCAGGCTGTCGGTCTCACGGAACCAGATCTTGGGTATCTCCAGGATCATGGCGCCGACCTGGCCGGCGGCGCGCCGCGCGAACGCGGCATCGGGATAGCCCGCCTGGGTGGCGTTGGCACGCAGGCGCTGGCGGTACTTGCCCGGCCAGGCGTAGGCCAGCCTGCCCAGACCCCGGCCCAGGCACTGCAGCAGGGGCAGCGGCAACGCGGCAAGAAAGCGGAAAAAGGCGAGCAGCATGTGTCTGAAAATAAGAGCGAGCGGGCCGGCGTTGGTAAAAAACGGCAGGATGGCGCCTCACAACGGTTCCCCGCCAGGCCGCCTATTTTGGCCTAAAATGACATCAGTCGCCGAGTTAACCGACAACTTGCGGGGCGACGGTGTGCTTTCGGGCGCGCCAAATCCGCTAAAGCGTCGCGCCCAGATTTCCTGAAGTGCTTGAAGGACGATCCGGGGCGCAGCGCGCCTCGTTCAACCCGAATCCGGCATGGTGCCGGGTATGCATGTAAGGACGCATCCGTGGCAAACAACGATTTTCTCTTCACCTCTGAATCGGTTTCCGAAGGCCACCCCGACAAGGTCGCCGACCAGATTTCCGACGCCATTCTCGACGCCATCTTCACGCAGGATCCCAATGCCCGCGTAGCCGCCGAGACGCTGTGCAACACCGGGCTGGTGGTGCTGGCCGGTGAAATCACCACCACCGCCAACGTCGACTACATCCAGGTCGCGCGCGACACCATCCGCCGCATCGGCTACGACAACACCGACTACGGCATCGACTACAAGGGTTGCGCCGTGCTGGTCGGCTACGACAAGCAGTCGCCCGACATCGCCCAGGGCGTGGATCGCAAATCCGAGGACTACCTCAACCAGGGCGCCGGCGACCAGGGGCTGATGTTCGGCTATGCCTGCGACGAAACCCCCGACCTGATGCCCGCGCCGATCTGGTATGCCCACCGCCTGGTGCAGCGCCAGAGCGAACTGCGCAAGGATGGCCGCCTGCCGTGGCTGCGTCCCGACGCCAAGTCGCAGGTGACCTTCCGCTATGTCGACGGCCGTCCGGTCGAAGTCGATACCGTGGTGCTCTCGACCCAGCACGCGGCTGAAGTCTCGCAATCCACCATCCACGAAGCCGTCATCGAAGACATCATCAAGCCTTGCTTTCCCGAAGGTCTGATCACCGCCAAGACGCGCTTTCTGGTCAACCCGACCGGCCGCTTCGTGATTGGCGGCCCGCAGGGCGATTGCGGCCTGACCGGCCGCAAGATCATCGTCGACACCTATGGCGGCGCATGCCCGCACGGCGGCGGCGCCTTCTCGGGCAAGGATCCGTCCAAGGTGGACCGTTCGGCTGCCTACGCCGCGCGCTACGTGGCCAAGAACATCGTGGCCGCCGGCCTGGCGCGCCAGTGCCAGGTGCAGGTCAGCTACGCCATCGGTGTGGCCGAACCCATCAACATCACGGTCTACACCGAAGGCACGGGCGTCGTTCCCGACGAGCAGATCGCCAAGCTGGTGCGCGAGCATTTCGACCTGCGTCCCAAGGGCATCGTGAACATGCTGGACCTGTTGCGCCCGATCTACACCAAGACGGCCGCCTATGGTCACTTCGGCCGTTCCGAGCCCGAGTTCACCTGGGAAGCCACCGACAAGGTCCAGGCGCTCAAGCAAGCCGTCTGATTGCCGGTTCACGGGCAATCTGGAAAACCGCCCCTCGCCGTCGGCTTCTTGGC
>JAEWJD010000075.1 GCA_023386765.1 Pseudomonadota bacterium
CTATCGAGCCCGCCATGGCGCTGCGCATCGAAGCAGGCGCGGCGCACGTAGCGCCACAGGCTGCGCGCCGTGCTGACGTCCAGCACAATGACGCCCGTCGCACGCGCCAGTCGTTGCGGCAGCGTGAGGGAATAGTTCCCTTCCATAATCCAGACCGGCTCGCCGATGGCGGCATCGTGCAGGGCGGCGAACTCGCCGGCTGGCCGGGGGACCCAGTCGCTGTCAAGCTGGTGGTAGAAGCGATCCAGATGCACGACGGGCATGCCGCGCTGCTGCCCGATGGCCTGCGCGAGCGTGGACTTGCCGCTGCCCGATGGCCCCAGGATGCACACCCGTGGCCCGAGGCTGGCCAGGGTCGCAACAGGCGCGGTGCGGCGGAACATGGCTATTCCTTGAAGCATGACGATGTCGGGATTGTAGAGCCCTGTCGCCCGGCGCTTTTCTTCTGCTGCCAGGGCAGCTAGAGTGGCAACCCCTGCCTTTCGCCCTACCTGGTTTTCCGCATGTTCAGCGCCTTTGCCGCCGGTTTCGCCCTCAGCTTCAGCCTCATCCTGGCTATCGGTGCGCAGAATGCCTTCGTGCTCAGGCAAGGGCTACGCCGTGAACATGTGTTGCTGGTGTGCCTGACCTGCGCCGTGAGCGACGCACTGCTGATCGCTGCCGGCGTCGCCGGTTTCGCCAGCGCCACGGCACGGCTGCCTTGGCTGGAACCGGTATTGCGTTTCGGCGGCGCGGCTTTTCTGCTGTGGTATGCCGCCCGCAGCCTGCGCTCGGCCCTGCAGTCGCAGCACGCGGCGCTGGAACCCGCGGCTGGCAGCAGCCGCAGCGCCGCCAAAATACTGGCCGCCACCCTGGCGTTCACCTGGCTCAACCCGCACGTCTACCTCGACACGTTGGTGCTGCTGGGCTCGATCTCCAGCCAGTACGAAGGACAGCGGCCGCTGTTTGCCGCCGGCGCCATGCTGGCTTCGTTCACGTTTTTCTTTGCATTGGGATTCGGCGCCCGCCTGCTGCGGCCCGTCTTCGCCAACCCGCGTGCCTGGCGCCTGCTCGATGGCCTGGTCGGACTGTGCATGCTGGCCATCGCACTGCATCTGCTGGCCCAGGGAGCCTGACGCCCTCAAGCCGGCAACATGGCGGCCGTCTCCTTGACGTCACGCAACGAGAACATCGACTGCATTTCCTTGACCCCCACCACTTTGCGCAACTGCCGCAGCGCGAAATGCGAGTAGCTGTCCATGTCGCGGGTGACCACATGCAGCAGGTAATCGTGCTGGCCTGAAATGTTGTGGCAGGCAACCACCTCGGGCATGTCGAGCACGGCCTGCTCGAAACGCCGGCAGGTCTCTTCGGAATGGCTTTCCAGCAGCACGCTGACGAAGACCGTCAAACCCATGCCCAGCATGCGCTTGTCGAGCACGGCCTGATACCCCCGGATCACACCCAGCGACTCCAGCCGTTTGAGCCGCTTCCAGCAGGGCGGCGGCGACAGGCACACGTGCTCGGCCAGCTCCGCATTGCTCATACGGCCCTGGCGTTGCAGCAGCCGGAGCATTTTCAGGTCGATATCGTCCAATCCGACCCCTGAATAATTATGTTCCATGAATATCACCACCTGAATAATTTTATTATTCAATAGCAAAAAACGGCAGAACCAATAGAAATTCTCGTTCCGCACCCCGAGGATAAACTGATCCCCAGGCCTCCCGCCAACCGAGCGCCCGCCGCGGCGCCCAACCTTCCACCTGGGAATTTCAACGCATGTCGAAAAGCGCTCATCACAAAACCCATATCGGCGAACGTGCCCTGCATCCTGAAACGTTGATGATGTCGTACGGCTATGACCCCTTCCTGTCGGAAGGCGCGGTCAAGCCGCCGGTTTTCCTGACCTCCACCTTCGCCTTTCGCAGCGCCGAACACGGTGCCGAGTTCTTCGATCTGGTCTCCGGACGCAAGCCGGTTCCCGAGGGGACGTCGGCCGGTCTGGTCTACAGCCGCTTCAACCATCCCAACCTGGAAATCATCGAAGACCGCCTGGCCCTGCTCGATGGTGCCGAAGCCGCTGCCGTGACTGCCAGCGGCATGGCCGCGATCAGCGCCGTGTTGTTCGCCTTTCTGAAGCCGGGCGACCAGGTGGTGCAGTCTTCGCCGCTCTATGGCGGCACCGAAACGCTGATCGCCAAGGTCTTGCCGTCCTGGGGCATCGGCGCCCACACCTTCGCCGACGGCCTGGCCGCAGCCGCCATGCGCCAGGCGCTGGAGCAAGCCGCCGCGCAGGGGCCGGTGCGCCTGTGCTACGTGGAAACGCCGGCCAATCCAACCAACACCCTGGTCGACCTGCAGGCCCTGCGCGCCGAGGTCGACGCCTTCGAATCGCGCCATGGCTACCGCCCCCTGATCGTCTGCGACAACACGCTGCTGGGCCCGGTGTTCCAGAAACCCCTGGCGCACGGCGCCGACCTCTGCGTGTACTCGCTCACCAAGTATGTAGGGGGCCACAGCGACCTGGGGGCTGGCGGCGTGACCGGCAGCCGCGCCCTGATCGACCGGGTTCGCTCGCTGCGCAGCGCCCTGGGCTCGCAACTGGATCCGCACTCTTCCTGGATGATTTCGCGCTCGCTGGAGACGCTCTCGCTGCGCATGCGCCATGCCGCCCAGTCCGGCGCCAAGCTGGCCCGCTGGCTGGCCCATGAGGCTCCGGAGCCGATCAAGGTGCTGCATCCCGAAACCATCGAAGACCCCGCCTATCAGGCCGTTTACCATCGCCAGTGCAGCGGTCCTGGCTCGACGTTCTCTTTTGTGCTCAACGGCGGCCGGGAGCGTGCCTTTCGTTTCATCAACGCGCTGCAGCTGTTCAAGTCGGCAGTCAGCCTGGGCGGTACCGAATCCCTGATCTGCCATCCGGCCTCGACCACCCAGTCGGGCGTGCCGGCCGAGCTGCGCGAGAAGGCGGGCGTGCCCGAAGGCCTGATCCGCCTGTCGATCGGTCTGGAGCATGAGGACGACCTGCTGGCAGACCTGCAACAGGCGCTGGCGCAATCGTGATGCCGCGAGGCGGCCCGCCCCGGGCCGCCTTGCTTGCGCCTAACCGATCTTGATGTTGGCGCGGCGGGCCACGTCCGCCCAGCGCGCGACCTCGTCACGCGTCAGCTGGGCCAGCTGCTCGGGCGTGCCGCCTCCCGCCTCGGCGCCCATTTCCACCCAACGCCGGGTAAAGGCCGGATCCGCGAAGCCGGCATTGATGGCCTTGTTCAGGGCCGCCACGGCTTGCGGCGGCGTGCCGGCCGGCGCGAAGATACCGTACCAGCTGGTGGCGTCATAGTTGGGAGCGCCGCTCTCGGCCACCGTCGGCACTTCGGGCAGATGGGCCGACCGCTGCGACGAGGTCACCGCGATGGCCTTCACGCTACCGGCACGGATGTGCTGGATGGCCGAAGGCATGGTCTCGAACATCATGTGCACGTTACCCGCGATGATGTCCACGATGGCCGGCGCCGACCCCCGGTAGGGCACGTGCGTCATCTCGGTGCCAGTGGCATCCTTGAAGTACTCGGCCATGAGGTGCTGCATGGTGCCGGCACCCGGCGTGGCGTAGCTGTACTTGTCCGGGTCGGACTTCAGCAAGGCCACCAATTCCTGGACATTGCTCGCCGGCAGATCCTTATTGACGATCAGTACATGATTGACCCGGCCCAGAAAGCCCACCGGCGTCAGTTCGCGGATGTCATAGCCCAGCTTGGGATAGACCGATTGCGCGATCGCGTGGTGCACCGCCCCGAACAGCACGGTATATCCGTCGGCGCGCGACTTGGCCACCATATCAGCGCCCAGGGTGCCGCCTGCGCCGCCCCGGTTCTCCACGATCACCGTCTGTCCCAGGCCGCTGCGCAGCGGCTCGGCCAGCAGGCGCGAGAGGATATCGACGGTGCCGCCAGGTGCATACGGCGCGACCAGGCGCACCGGTTGCGCCGGATACGCGGCCTGGGCCAGCACGCGCCCCATCGGCGCCAGCGCTGCCAACGCCAGCCATTGCCGTCTGTTCATACTTGTCTCCTGATGATGGCTCTCTGAAGGAGCCTGGTTGGGATATGAGATCGGCCGCCGTGCACGCGCGGCATCAGCCGCCACGGACGGATCAGCCAGTCTAGGCAGCCCCTGCCGCAGGAGCAATTGAGCTTTCCTTCAAGTCTGCACGGCGCCGCCGGCCCTACAATCCCCTCTCACCGAATCCTGAACCCCTGCCTCCATGCGCGCCGACCGCAAGCCAGATCCTTCCCTGTTCCTGAGTACGCTGCCCCTGATGGATACCCGCGCGCCCGTCGAATTCGCCAAGGGCGCTTTTCCCGGCGCAGTCAATCTGCCCCTCATGAACGATCACGAGCGCGAACAGGTCGGTCTTTGCTACGCCAGGGAAGGCCAGCAGGCCGCGCTTGAACTGGGGCACCGGCTGGTCAGCGGGCCCTTGCGCCAGGCCCGCCTGCAAGCCTGGGCCGATTTCGCCCGGGCACACCCCGAAGGATATCTGTACTGTTTCCGGGGCGGACTGCGGTCACAGATCGTGCAGACCTGGCTGCGTACCGATGCGGGCATCGACTATCCCCGCATCGAGGGCGGCTACAAAGCCATGCGCAGCCTGCTGCTGGACACCTTGGAGCGTGGCGTGGCCGAATCCGGCCTGCTGGTGCTGGGCGGCATGACCGGCACCGGCAAGACGGAAGTGCTGCAATGCCTACCCGACAGCCTGGACCTGGAAGGCCACGCCCGCCATCGCGGCTCCAGCTTTGGCCGCCAGGCCGAGCCCCAGCCGGTGCAGATCAACTTCGACAACCAACTGGCCATCGACGTGCTGCGCAAACGCCATGCCGGCTGGCAACGGTTCGTGGTCGAAGACGAAGGACAAGCCATCGGCAGTTGCAGCCTGCCCGCGACGCTATACCGACGGATGCAGCACAGCCCGATGGTATGGCTGGAAGACAGCCGCGAGCAGCGTATCGAGCGCATCCTGCGCGACTACGTGATCGAGCTGTGCGCGGCCATGCAACAGCAGGCCGGCCCGCAGGCGGGCTTCGAGGACTTTGCCCGGCGCCTGCGCGACAGCCTGGACCGGATCCAGAAACGGCTGGGCGGTCTGCGCCATCGGCAACTGGCCGCCAGCATGGATGCGGCCCTGGCCGAGCAAGGCCGCAGCGGCCAGGTCGACCTGCACCGGGAATGGATCACCGGCCTGCTGGCACAGTATTACGACCCCATGTATGCCTATCAACGCGCGCTCAAGCAAGAACGCATCGTTTTTACCGGCGAGCGCGACGCCGTGCTGGCGTATCTGCGCGCCAGCGCCCGGCAGGCCTGACAAGGCTGCGTGGCGCACTATGCCTGCCGCGGCACGACCAGGCGGCAGCGCAAGCCGCCGCCTGGCGCATTCTCCAGCCGCAAGCGCCCGCCGAAACGCCGTGCGATGGCGGCCACGATGGCCAGCCCCAGGCCGCTGCCCTCCACCTGCTGCCCGCCACGCCAGAACGGCTCGACGGCCAGACGCAGGGCGTTTTCATCCAGACCGGCACCCTGATCGCAAACCTGGATCTCAATGTCGTTGTCCTGCGCCCGGACAGCCAGGGTCACGGACCCCGGCGAATATTTCAGGGCATTGTCCAGCAGATTGCGCACGGCGCTGGCCAGCAAGGGTGCCGGCAGCGCCGCCCGCAGGTCGGCCGGGAGCGGATGCAGCGTCAGGCGCGAGCGCTCCAGGCCCTCGACGGCCAGCCCCAAGGCATAGGGCAGCTCGCAGCCCTGCGTCTCTGCCGGCTCCGCCTCGGGGACGGTATCGCCCTGCAGCCCGGCCTCCTCGCGGGGAGGCGCGTACTCGGCGCGCGTCAAGGCGAGCAACTGATCGATCAGGTGACGCAGCCGGTCAGCCCCCTGCAGCGCACTGCCCAGCGACTGCCGCCAGGCGGCATTGACCTCGGCCGGCGCCAGCCTCTCAAGGATCTGCAAATGGGTCTTGACCACGGTCAAGGGGGTACGGATCTCGTGGGCAGCGTTATCGGCGAAACGGCGCTCACGTTGCAGCGCCAGCCGCATGCGTTGCAACAGACCATCGATAGTCCGCGTAAACGGTTGCAGTTCGCGCGGCACGCGCGCCTGGGAAACATCCAGCCGCTGCAAGGGTACATCGGCCGTCAGCAAGCGTCGCAGCCGCTCCAGCGGCGCAAGCCCCTGCCCGATGCCCAGCCACAGCAAGCCCAGCCCGGCCAGCAGGCATACCCCGAAAGGCAGCAAGGCGGTCAAGGCCACCTCGCGCTTGAGGCTGTCACGCAGGTCGAGCCGGTCGGCCGTGGCGATGCGCAGATCCCCCTGCTCCAGTACGTAGGTACGCCAGCGCACGCCCTTCTGGTCAAGGTAGCCCAGGCCATCCGCGGCGGCCTGCAGCTTGGGGCTGCCCGGCGTGCGCGCCAGCGTGCGGGTCAACACCTCGGCGCGCCACTCGCTGACTTCGCAAGCCACCCCGTCACGCGCCAGGACATCGATCGAGGCCGGATCCTTCAAGGGCGCATCGGCCGGCGGCTGCGGCCACTGCGCAATCAGGCGCGCCACCATATTGGCCGAAGCGGCCAGGCGCGAATCCAATGCCTCGTCAAGCTGATCGGCGGCGCGGTGGTACATCCATATCATCATGGTGCCGCCCAGCAGCAACCACGTCAGGCCCAGCAAGGCCAGCAGCCGGGCACGCAGGCTCATGGCTCGCCCAAGCGGTAGCCCAGGCCCCGCACCGTCTCGACGATGCCGGCACCCAGCTTGCGGCGCAGCTTGTGGATGTGCACGTTCACCGCATTGCTTTCGACACTGTCGCTATAGCCATAGAGGCTGTCGCGCAACTGCTCTGCGGTCAGGATCTGCTGAGGATGCTGCAGCAACACGCGCAACACCCCCAGTTCGCGACGCGCCAGCACCACTTCCTGACCATGCAGCCAGACGGCCCCCGAGGCCAGGTGCACGGTCAGCGGCCCATGCTGGATACGGTCGGCGCTGTGCCCGGCCGTACGCCGGATCACGGCATGCAGGCGCGCGCCCAGCTCATCCAGATCGAAGGGCTTGAGGATGAAATCGTCGGCACCGGCCTGCAGGGCCTGCACGCGATGCGAGGGATGGTCCCGTGCGCTCAGGACCAGCACCGGCACACTGCATTGCCGCAAGCGCCATTGATGCAACAACGACATCCCGTCGCGGTCGGGCAAGCCCAGATCCAGCAAACAGGCATCGAAATGCGAGGTTTTGAGCGCCGAGTCGGCCAGTTCGGCGCTGCCTACGGCATCGACCACAAAATCCTGCAACCCCAGGCCCGCCTGAATGCCTTGCGCCACAAGCATATCGTCTTCGACCAGCAAGATGCGCATGTGCCATTACTCCCAGGATTTTAAATAACCAATAACAATAAGTTTATTACCTGAAGGAATGAGAAAAAAGTCGGGGACTAACCCTGGCTTAATCCGTTCACGGCACAATCGCGCCCATGCATACGTCCCTGATGCCGCCTGCCGGCCTGCTCCCCCTCCCTGTCCCGGCATTGCAGCCAGTCTGCCCGGAGCTCACATGGGCATGACCGCCATCGGTCCGTTGGTGCTGCCCAACGCCGTACTGCTGCTGATGGCCGCCCTGGCCACCGCCTTGCTGGTCGAGCGCTTGCTGCGCACCACCGCCGGCCCCCGGCTGCCGGACATGCTGCTGCTGGGCAGCGCGCTGCTGGGTGCGCGAGCCGCCTATGTACTGATGAACCTGCCGGCCTATCGCAGCCAGCCCTGGTCCGTCTTCAATATCCGCGATGGCGGCTGGTCCTGGCCGGCCGGCCTGATCTGCGCCTGGCTGGTGGCGGCCTGGCTGCTGTATCGCCGTGCGGCCCAGCGCCGCAACCTGTTGGCCGCGATGAGCGCGGCCAGCCTGGTGTGGCTGAGCGGCGTGCTGTTGCCGGCCAGCCCCGATGACGGCCGCCCGATGCGCGAGCAGCGCTTCGCGGACGTGCAAGGCGAGCCGCGCCAGACGGCCAGCTTGCTGGGCAAGCCAACGGTGGTCAACCTGTGGGCCAGCTGGTGCCCGCCCTGCCAGCGGGAAATGCCGGCCTTCGCCACCGTGCAGGCCGAGCATCCGGATATCAATGTGGTGTTCCTCAATCAAGGAGAAACACCGGCCGCAGTGCAGCAGTTCCTGGAGCGGCTGGACCAGCCCTTGGAACATGTCTGGCTGGATCCGGGCAGCGAATGGTCGCGCGCCTATGGCTCGGGCGCACTGCCCACCACCCTGTTCTTCGATGCCCAGGGCAAATTGGCCGGGGTACGCATGGGAGAACTGTCGCGCGCCACGCTCACCGACCATGTCTTGAAGCTTAAACAACAAAGCACGCCCTGAAGCGTACTGTTAATGCCGCGTTAATTCTCTCCTTCTATCCTGCGGGCAGGTAACGCCTCGATAACAACTCGATCCAACCGAGGCAGGAGGAAGCATGCACCGACAACTGGATCCCGGCCCGCGCGGCCCGGGCGCTTCACGCATCTTCACGGGAAAGAGAGCTAAATGAACACCACGCTGGGAATCCTGCTGGCGTTGAGCTTCGTCGTCTCCCTGGCCGCTCTGGGCGTATTGATTTGGGCCATCGTCAATCGCCAGATAAGCGCAGGGAAAGCCGAAGCCTCGACCATCTTTCTGGACGGCGAAGCCGGCCATCTCGACGACCCCTCCTCGGCCGCCGACGACCACCGCTATGACGCCGAGCGCGCCGGCGTGGATCGTCCCGGGCGCAAGGTCGTGCTCACGCTGGTGAGCGTGGCGACGATCTTCCTGATCGTCGGTTCGCTGTTCGGCATGATCGCGTCACTGAAGCTGCACATGCCGGACTGGCTGTCCGACCTGGCCTTCACCACTTTCGGGCGCGCCCGCACGGTGCACCTGAACCTGGTGGCGTATGGCTGGCTGTCGGTCGCGGGCTTTGCGGTCATGTTGTGGATCCTGCCCCGCATGTTCCGCACGCCCCTGCACCGTCCTGGCGCCGCGATCGTTGGCGGCGTGATCTGGACCATCGGCGTGGCTGCCGGCGGCATCGCCATCGCCAGCGGCTGGAGCGACGGCCAGGAATGGCTTGAGATCCCCTGGCAGATCGACATCATCCTGGCGGTGGGCGGCTTGTTCCTGGCCTGGTCGGCGCTGGCCACTGCGCGCAAGCGCCAGGTGGATCACATCTACGTCACCGGCTGGTACTTCCTGGCCGGGCTGGCGTGGTTCCCGATGCTGTTCTTCATCGCCAATATCCCCGGCATCTACAGCGGCGCGCAACAGGCGACGGTGAACTGGTGGTTCGCGCACAACGTGCTGGGTCTGTGGCTCACGCCACTGGGTGTGGGCACGGCCTACTACCTGATCCCCAAGATCATCGGCAAGCCGATCTTCTCCTACAGCGTATCGCTGCTGGGCTTCTGGGGCCTGGCGCTGTTCTACAGCCAGGTCGGCATCCACCACCTGATCGGCGGTCCCGTCCCAACCTGGGTCGTGACGCTGTCGGTGGTGCACAGCGTGATGATGTTCATCCCCGTGATCGCCGTCGCCCTGAACCAGCACGTCACCGTGCTGCAGAATCTGTGGGCGTTCAAGCAGTCCATGGCGCTGCGCTTCGTGTGGACCGGCGCGCTGATGTATACGGCGGCGTCCTTCCAGGGGTCGCTGGAAGCCGTGCGCTCGATCAATTCCATCACGCACTTCACCCACTACACCGTAGGCCACGCTCACCTGGGTGCCTATGCCTTCGTGTCGGTGGTGATGTTCGGCGCCTTCTACTACATGCTGCCGCACCTGACGGGCAAGCGCTGGCCCTGGCCGCGCATGATCACGCTGCACTACTGGCTGACCGTGATCGGCTTTGCGATCTACTTCCTGTCGCTGTCGATCGGCGGCTTCTTCCAGGGCATGCAGCTGATGGACGTGACCACCAGCTTTGCGCAGATCACGCGCGACATCCTTCCCTACCTTGAGGGCCGCTCTCTGGGCGGTGGCCTGATGACCCTGGGCCACCTGATCTTCGGTGCCCATGTCTTCGCGCTGCTCTGTGGCCAGCGCAAAGGAGCCGTATGAACCGCGTCGTCTCTCTCCTGATCGGCGCCGTCGCCATCCTGGTATTCGCGACGATTTTCCTGGTGCTGTTGCCGGCCTGGCAGATCCGCAGCGCCGAGGCGCCCAAAGGGCTGCAAAACTACACCGTCGAGCAATTGCGCGGCCGCGAGGTCTACATTGCCAACGGCTGTGTCTACTGTCATAGCCAACAGCCGCGCTCGACCGGCCAGACGCTTTCGGACATGTCGCGCGGTTGGGGCCGGGCCTCTACGCCGGGGGACTACACCTATGACTCGCCCCATCTGCTGGGCACCATGCGCACCGGGCCGGACCTGCTGAACGTCGGCACCCGCCTGCCCAGCCGCGACTGGCAGCTCACCCACCTGTACCAGCCGCGCGCCATCTTCGACTGGAGCATCATGCCGGCCTACCCCTACCTCTTCGAGGTCAAGGACAAGCCCGCGCAGGGCGACGTCGTGGTAAAGCTGCCCGACGCGTACCGTCCCAAGGACGGCGGCGTGGTCGTGGCCAGCCAGCAGGCGCTGGATCTGGTCGACTACCTCCTTAGCCTGAATCGCAACTATCCGGTGACCCAGACGGAAGCCGGCATGCGCGACCAGGGTTATGACCCCACCATCCGGCCTGCAGGCAAAGGGCAGCCATGACCACCGGAAAGCAAAGCAAATCGCAACGCGTCGATCAGATCGACCCGGCCTTCGACCCCTGGGAGCAGTCCCGTCCCATTCCGCTGTTCCTGCTGGCGCTGTTCATCGCGCTGGCCGTCTGGGGCGCTTTCAGCTACATCAATGACCTGCATCCGGTACGTGACAACGAGCTCGGGCAGATCACCGAACCGCTGGCCCCCCAGCCTCCCGATCCGGCCGCTCCGCTGCTGGTCACTCAGGGCAACGGCATTGTCTGGAGCTGTGCCTCCTGCCACGGTGCCCGTGGCGAAGGTGCCGGCCTGACGCCGCGCCTGGCAGCACTGCCGCAGACCTACCTGGTCAAGCAACTGCAGGACTTCGCCAACGGCTCGCGCCTGAATGGCTCGATGCGCTACGTGGCGCAACACCTGGAGCCGGCTGACATCGAGGCCGTGGCGCACTATTACGCCAGCTTGCCCGTGCCTCCGCCGCCGGCGCGCGACCTGGGCGCTGCCCTGGAGCGTGGTGAAGCCCTCAGCCGCTATGGTGACTGGAAACTCAATATTCCGGCTTGCGTCACCTGCCACGGTCCCAATGGCGAAGGCGTCGGCGCGGACTTTCCGCCGCTGGCCGGCCAGCAACCCGAGTACTTGTTCAACCAGTTGGCCGCCTGGAAAGGCGGCGAGCGCCACAACTCGCCGCAACGCCTCATGGACGACATCGCCTCGCGCATGAGTGACCAGGATATGTGGGCCATTGCCCAGTATTTCGGGTCCATTCGCCCCTGAGCAACGGAGACAGCCTCATGAACCAAGACCCCAACGGCAAACGCACAGGCTCCCTGCCCGCCCGCCTGGCCAAGGCCACGATCTTCGGCCTGGGCCTGTTCGCTGCCGGCTACGGCATCTACAAGACCGGCGTGTTCAGCGACCTCTACGCCATGATCGGCGGCCAGGTCACGCAGACCGCCACGGCACCGCCCTACTCGCGCGCCGAGATGTATGCCGACCGCAAGGCCTACAGCAAGGATCCCACGGGCGCGGCACCGCCGCGCATGCCGGTCGGCGCCGATGGCTACTACATCCCGCCTGCCGAAGCGGATCTGCCCAAAGGGCCCTACGGCGACGCCGTCAAACGTGGGCGCGACATCTTCACCCAGACCGGCGTGATGGTGAAAGCCAACGTCGGCAACGCCATGGCCTGTGTCAATTGCCACATCGACGCCGGCCGGCGCGAACACTCCGCGCCCATGTGGGGGGCCTATGGCACCTACCCCGCCTATCGCAGCAAAACCGGCAGCATCAGCACGCTCGAAGACCGTATCCAGGGCTGCTTCATGTACTCCATGAACGCGCAGGACTCACCTTCCGGCCACGCGCCTGAGGCTGGCAGCGATGTCTACCGGGACCTCATCACCTACATGGCCTGGCTGGCCGATGGTGCACCTGCCGGGGAAAAGCTTCCCGGGGCGCTGTACCCGAAAGTCCCCAAGCCCAAGGACGGTTATGACCTGACGCGCGGCAAGGCCGTCTACGAGCAGAACTGCGCGCTCTGCCACGGCGACAGCGGCCAGGGCACACGCAACGCCCAGGACGGCGTGACCTTCCCGCCGCTGTGGGGACCGCTGTCGTACAACTGGGGGGCCGGCATGGCCCGCATCGACACGGCAGCCGGTTTCGTGAAGGCCAACATGCCCATGGGCAAGCCGTACTCGCTCACCGACCAGCAGGCCTGGGATGTCGCGGCCTACCTCAACAGCCACGAACGGCCCAAGGATCCGCGCCAGACCGGCACGGTGGCCGAAGCCGCACGCGACTTCCACGCCGGCGAAGAAAGCTACTACGGCAAGGAACTCAACGGCTGGCTGCTCGGCACCGGCGTATCGGTCCGTTAAGCGTCATGGATCTGGAGCAGGTCCGCCCGGCAGGCCGCATGGTGTTTGCCGTCCACGGGTTGTGGTGCACGAGTTGCGCCATGGCCCTGCAGCGGGTCCTGCTGCGCCTGCCGGGCGTGACCTCGGCCAGCGTCAACTTCACATCCGGCTCCGCTCTGCTGACCTGGGACCCGGACAGCATCGATTTCAGCCAGGTCTTTGCCCGCGCCCAGGCGCTGGGCTACGAGCTCGCACCGCTGCAAAGCGTCGACGATGGCGCGCTGGGGCGCCAGGCTGCGCGCATCCGCATGCAATTGCTGATCGCGGTCGTGTTCGGCATGTGGAGCATGCTGGGCTCCTGGGTGCTGTACCTCAATGCCGATCAACTGGAGACAAGCCAGGCGCTGGGCATAGCCTGGGCCGTCTTCGCCTTCGGCCTGCCCGTGGTCGGCTATGCCGGGCTCGACTTCTACCGCGCCGCCAGCCGCACGCTGCGTGCCGGCCTGGCCGGAATGGACGCCCTCATCACGCTGGGCGTGTTCGGCTCGGTGCTGGTCACGCTCTGGGAGCTGCTCGAAGGCCGGCCCCTGGTCTACATGGATGCGGCCACCATGCTGATCACCTTCTTGCTGGCCGGCCGCCTGATCGAAATCCACGCCCGCCAACAAAGCCGACTGGCGGTCGATGCGCTCAAGCAACTCGCACCTGAAGTCGTCACCCTGATCGATGAACCCGGCGCCGAGCCGCGCGTCTGTCGGCTCGATACGGTGCAGGTGGGCGACACGGCCCTGGTACGCGCCAACGAACGCATCGCCGTCGACGGCGAAGTGATCGCCGGCAGCAGCACGCTGGATCGCTCGCTCATGACGGGCGAATCCCTGCCGGCCCCGGCCAACGTGGGCGATACCGTGCTGGCCGGCACGGTCAATCTTCAAGGCGCGCTGACCTTGCGTATCACCGCCGTCCAGGGTCAGCGCCGGATCGATCTGCTCGGCCTGCGCATGCTGGAACTCTTTGGCGCGCGATCCGCGCTCTCGGAAACCGCCGAACGCTTCGTACGTTGGCTGCTGCCCATCGTGCTGGTCGTCGCCCTGGCCGCGCTGGCGCGCTACCTCTGGATCGGCCTGCCGGCCGATCGCGCCATTCTCGGTGCCCTGGGCATCCTGGTGGCCGCCTGCCCCTGCGCCGTCGGACTGGCCATGCCATTGGCCTATACCCTGGCCTGCCGCCAGGCCGCCGAACAGGGGATCCTGCTGCGCGACCCGGTCAGCGTCGAAGGCTTGGCACGCGCCCGCCTCATCGCCTTCGACAAAACGGGTACCCTCACCAGCGCAGAGCTGGCTTTGCATGCCATCCACACGGCGCCGGGCGGCACCGAAGAACAGCTTCTACGGTTGGCCATCGAAGCCGAAAGTGTGGTCAGTCACCCGATCGCCGAAGCCTTGCGCCGGGCAGGCGCGCAACGCCAGCTGCCCCGCGACGGTAATGCCTCGCAGCATCGTGCGCACCCGCGTGGCGTTTCCATGCAAGCCAGCGATGGCACCCAGATACGTGTCGGCGCACGCGACTGGCTGCTGGAGTGCGGCGTGCAAGCAGTGCCGCAAGAGGGTCCGGGCGTCATCCACCTTGCACGCGACACAACCTGGCTGGGTTCCCTGCACTTTCAAGACAGCCTTCGTCCGGAAGCCCGAGCCACACTGCAAGCCCTTCAGGCACAAGGTGCCAGACTCTGGCTGATCACCGGCGATACCGCCGCCGCGGCAGAAAGCCTGCAGCATGACCTGGGCCTGCGCTTCGAGCAGATCCACGCCCAGGCCAGCCCGGAAGACAAGGCCGCCTTGCTGCGTACCGAAACTGCGATCTTCGTGGGAGACGGCGCCAATGACGGCCTGGTGCTGGCCAGCGCCGCTTGCGGTGTCGCCATCCCGGGCGCCAGCACCGTCGCCGTGGCCGCTGCCGGCGTGGTCATCGCGCAAGGCGGCCTCGCGCCGCTCCTGCAGGCACGCCGCATTGCCCTGCGCATGGTGCGCATCGGCCGCCAGAATCTGGCCTTCTCATTGCTCTACAACGTGGCAGTGGTCGCCGTCTTCTTTGCCACCGGCGTAACGCCGTTCGCAGCCGCCATCGCCATGCTCTTGAGCAGCCTGTCGGTGTTGCTCAACACCAGCAGGCTGATGCGCGACCGCCGTCCCGGCCACGCCCCTGCGAAGCCGGCAGCCGCCTAGATCAGGCTACTTCGGGCAAGTCCGCGTCAGGGCTTGCGGCACGGCCAGATCATGCCCGATGGTCACAGCCGTCGCCTTAACGTTGGCCAAGGCCTGGGAGGCCTGCGTATCGAACTGGCCATCGCAATTGAAACCCAGGTCCATCACGTAAGCCTCGCCGCGCGCCTTCAACATCTGCGCCTCCCACTCGCCGGCTGCCGACAGCGTCGCGTCCTCCACCTGCTCAGCCTCCAGCAGTACCTGCAGAAACTGCGCGGCGTGCGGACCATCCCAGAAACCGTACACCACCGGATCGGCGGCATTGCCGCAGGACATCAGGCAGTCCGCCATGTACTGCAAAGGCCCAGCCGTCTTTTCGAAACTACCGAAACTCAGGGCTTGCCGCTCAGGCGGAGCATAAACGTCGATGAAAGACGATAAATCGGGCTGGCACTTGGGCCCGATCTCCAGTCTCAAGGCCTGCACCTGGCCAGCGACGATGGTCGCCTCCAGCGGGCATCCCTGCACCTCGAACTCATGAATATCACCGAACGCGCTGCGTGGCACCCCGGCCACCGATTCCAGGTAGCGCTGCGTCGCGCCCAGCATCTTGCCGTTGAATACCTCATCCAACTTGGCTGCCTGCACCGGTGCCCACAGACCTGCAAGCAATGCCGCCGCCATCAAACTCTTGTATCTCGTACGCATCAATATTCCTGCTGAAAACACCTAGGACGTCTGTTCACACTTCGCCTTTCTCAAATAGAGCACCCGCTGCATCGATGGTTTTCATCGTGGTGCAGGCCGTGCAGCTCAGCACGCCAACAACTGCCGCCACCCTCCATTGCCGACGACCATATTACCGAATGCCACCAGTTTTCCCCCTGTGCCGAATGCTCATATATCCCCCTGCTGGCCTAATCAAGATTGGGGAGGCTTTTTTCCACAGGCGGCTTCCGGCAGGCATCCTGCCATTTCAAAGATGACAACAGCACATTTGCATGAGGCGCTGCAGTGAAAGCCCTGAACGCAGCGTTCAGGCAGCCTTTCCGTCCCTCTGGCCACATCACGTCCAAGTGACCGCAACGCCCCATCATCAACGCAGATAAGCGAAGAAGCGAGACGATAGCGGTCCACCCGGGCGAGTTTGCACACAGGCAGCCTGGACAGAAGAGAGGGGGGAGTAATCAGCAGGGGGGGAGTGTTGGGGTCTGGCCTCGGGCGTGCCGAGGCTTTCCGTTTCCCCAGAGACAAAACCCCACAAGCATGAGCTTGTGGGGTTTTGCGAGATAAAAGCCTGACGATGACCTACTTTCACAGACGAATGTCAACTAT
>JAEWJD010000221.1 GCA_023386765.1 Pseudomonadota bacterium
TCGAGTCGTCCAGTTCACCGATGACCGGACGGAAGCTGCCGCCGGCCAGTTCGGTCAGGGGCGAGCCTGCATCCTTGTTGCGCAGCAGCGACTTCGGCGTGAAGATCACCAGCGGCTTGCGGAACGGGCGGATCATCTGGCGGCGCAGCAGATGGAAGATCTGCGAAGCCGTGGTCGGCTGAACGACCTGGATGTTGTTGTCCGCGCACAGTTGCAGGAAGCGCTCGATGCGGCCCGACGAGTGCTCGGGGCCCTGGCCTTCGTAGCCGTGCGGCAGCATCAGGGTCAGACCCGACTGGCGGCCCCATTTGGCTTCGCCCGACGAGATGAACTGGTCGATCACGACCTGGGCGCCGTTGACGAAGTCGCCGAACTGGGCTTCCCAGATGGTCAGGGTGTTCGGCTCAGCCGACGAGTAGCCGTATTCGAAGCCGAGCACGGCCTCTTCGGACAGCACCGAGTCGATCACCGTGAACGGCGCCTGGCCTTCCGAGACATTCTGCAGCGGGATGTAGCTGCCGTCGTTCCAGCGCTCGCGGTTCTGGTCATGCAGCACGGCGTGGCGGTGCGTGAACGTACCGCGACCGGAGTCCTGGCCGGTGATGCGCACGGCATAGCCCGATGCCACCAACGTGGCAAAGGCCAGGTGCTCGCCCATGCCCCAGTCAAGGTTCTGCTCGCCCTTGGCCATGTTGCGGCGGTCGTTCAGCAGCTTGGCGACCAGCGGGTGCACCGTGAAGCCTTCCGGCACGGTGGTCAGGCGCTCGCCGATGCGCTTGAGCTCGGCCAGCGGCACGGCGGTGTCGGCCTGGTCGGTCCACTTGGCGCCCAGGAAGGGCGACCAGTCGATCGCGTACTTGCTCTTGTAGTCGGTCAGGACCGGCTCGATGGTGCGCTGGCCGTCTTCCATCAGTTGACGGTAGTCCTTGACCATCTGATCGGCATCGCCGTCGGCCATCACGCCCTGCGTGACCAGCTTGTCGGCGTACAGCTTACGCGTGCCGCCGTGCTTGCCGATGCGCTTGTACATCAGCGGCTGGGTCAGCGCCGGGGTGTCCTGCTCGTTGTGGCCCAGCTTGCGGAAACAAACGATGTCGATCACGACGTCGCGGCCGAACTCCATGCGGAAGTCCAGCGCCAGACGGGTCGCGAACACCACGGCTTCGGGATCGTCGCCGTTGACGTGGAACACCGGGGCTTCGATCATCTTGACCACGTCGGTGCAATACAGCGTCGAACGCGAGTCACGCGGATCGGAAGTGGTGAAACCGATCTGGTTGTTGATGACGATGTGCAGCGTACCGCCCGTACCGTAACCGCGCGTGAGCGCCAGGTTCAGGGTTTCCATCACCACGCCCTGGCCGGCGAAAGCGGCGTCGCCGTGCACCAGCACCGGCAGAACCTGCTTGCCTTCCGGATCGGCACGACGTTCCTGGCGCGCGCGGGCGCTGCCTTCGACGACGGGGTTGACGATTTCCAGGTGGGAGGGGTTGAACGCCAGCGACAGGTGCACAGGACCGCCACGGGTCGAGACATCGCTCGAGAAGCCGTTGTGGTACTTCACGTCGCCATCGGTCAGACCTTCGGCGTGCTTGCCTTCAAACTCGGCAAACAGATCGCCGGGCATCTTGCCCATGATGTTGACCAGCAGGTTCAGGCGGCCACGGTGGGCCATGCCGACCACGATTTCCTGAACGCCCTTGTCGCCGGCGTGGTTCACCACTTCGTCCATCGAAGCGATGAAGCTCTCGCCGCCTTCGAGCGAGAAACGCTTCTGGCCAACGTATTTGGTATGCAGGAAGCGCTCGAGCCCTTCGGACTCGGTCAACTGCTGCAGAATGCGGCGCTTTTCTTCGACCGAGAACGCCGGTGCCGACAACGTCGACTCCAGGCGCTGCTGGATCCAGCGCTTGGCAGCCGGATCGGAAACGTACATGAATTCCGCGCCGATGGAGCGGCAGTACGTGTCACGCAACGCCTTCAGGATGTCGCGCAGCGTCATCGTGCTCGCGGTCGTGAAGTAGGTATTGGTTGCCGAGTAAGTCTGATCCAGGTCGGCTTCGGTCAGGCCGTAGAAGGCCGGATCCAGCTCGGGGATCGGCGGACGCTCCTGACGCTTGAGCGGATCGAGGTCGGCCCAGCGGACACCCAGCGAGCGATAGGCCGCGATCAGCGACTGTACCGACACCTGCTTGGAAGCCACCGACAGATCAGGCTCGACCGAGCGCTGCACGAAGGCATTGGCACGGGCGCGCTGCGCGAACGACTCGACAATGGGGGCATGCGCTTGATCGCGCGTAGATTCCTGCCCATCGGCCGCCGGCGTGTGCTGCAACTGGTCGAAATACTCGCGCCAGTTGTCCGGTACTGAACCGGGATTGTCGAGATAAGCTTCATAGAGCTCCTCGACGTAGGGGGCATTACCGCCGAACAGATAGGAGGTAGAAAGGGATTCTGATTCCGTAGACATAACGTCGCTTCACCTTGACGAGCGTTTCACTCGCAAACGATGCAGGAAAACCTTCCGCGACACGGGCTTCCCGGTTAGCGGATAGCAGGGGCAGAAGGCGCGTACAAGCCTTGAAAGCCGGTCTTACGAGTATACCCCTTCGCCCTAGCTCCGTCTTGCTGCAGTCATGCCGCAGTGCGGCAAAAACAGGCGGCCCGGCCTCCCCTCCATTCACCCCACCCGTCGCAAACCGCGTGCTACAGGTGCCTACGTAATGCCTACGCACCGCATCATGAGGCCATCTCGCGATGCCCGGATCCTCCCTGCCGGGCCGGCCCGAGGTGGCCAGAATACGACGGTCCAGCCCTAGCCCACCGCGTCCCGGGGGCCGAGGCCCCGCCTGCCGAAGCCGAACACCACCAAGGAAAACACCGCCAGGCCCAGCCATTGGGCCGTGGTGGCAAAGCCCGGCCCGGTAAGCGCCAGCGGCGCCTCCTGACCCGACGTCCCGATGATGGCAGCCATCAGTACACCGACCAGGCTTTCCCCCACGATCAGGCCCGAAGCCAGCAGCACGCCGCGCCGGTTGGCGACCGCCGCGTACTCGGCCTCTGGTACGCCCTGCGCCTGGGCCCGGCGCCGCTGCAGCCGGGTCAGCACCCAGGCCAGGACGGCCCCCACCACGATAGGCGCGCTGACCGAAGGCGGCAGATAGATGCCGATGCCCACCGCCAGCACCGGCATGCGGGCGACCCGACAATGGTGCTTGAGGACCTGATCGACCAGGATCAACAGGACCCCCACCCCCATGCCGATCAGGATCATGAGCCAGTTCAGGTCGCGCAGGAAAATACCGCGCGCGATCGCCAGCATGAGCGATGCCTGGGGAGCGGACAGGGCACGGCTCGGATCCATGTCGGGCCGCGGCAAGGCACCGGTAAAGCCATAGGCGTTGTAAAGCAAGTCCAGCACCGGCGAGATCACCGCGGCCCCGACCAGGCAGCCGATCAGCAAGGCCACCTGCTGGCGCCACGGGGTGGCCCCCACCAGCCAGCCGGTCTTCAGATCCTGGAGGTTGTCATTGGCGATGGAGGCCACGGCGATCACGGCCGCCGTGGTGAAGATCGCCAGGGCCGTGGCCAGTTGCAAGCCTTCGGGCGTGGCCAGCAGACCATCCTCCTGGTGCGTGGCCACCATAAGGATGGACACCAGCACGATGGCCACGATGCCCACCCCCGAAATCGGGCTGGTCGAAGACCCGACAAGGCCTGCCATGTAGCCGCAGGCCGCCGCCACCAGAAAACCGAAGACAAAGGCAAAGAGCACAGCATACGCCACCAGCGGCCAGAGCCGGCCCTGCGCTGGCGGCGCGTCAGCCAGGAATGCCGCGAACACCCCCACCAGGACGGCCACCAGCAATAGCGTGAGCAAGGCGATCCAGATACCGGGCAGGTCACGCTCGGTGCGCGGGATCTCGCCGCGCGGCCGGCTGCTTTGCGCCATGGAGCCGAACATGGCGGCCATGCCGCGCACCATGGGCATGAACAGCAACGCCAGGGTCCAGATGGCCCCCACGCCAATGACGCCTGCGCCGATGAAACGCACCTGCGTGCTCCAGATATGAGTGCCGAATTCAGCCAGGCTCTGGCCGACCGCCGGCGCGGACTGCAGCGTCAGGACCGGCACGGCCACGCCCCAGGCAATCAACAGCCCGGTCAACATGGCCAGGCCGGCCACGATGCCGATCAGATAGCCTGCCCCCAGCAAGGCCAGCGAAAAGCCCATGGGCAGACGCAACACCGCGCCTCCCACCGACCACCAGCCGCTGACGGTTTCGCCCAGCACGCGCAGGCCGCTGGCCGAAAAGCTCACCCGCGCCGCCACGCCGCTGCCGGCTAGGATGTCACCCATGCCCGGGGCGCCTTCCTTGGCCGAACCGTCCGACGCACGGGCCCGGGCGCTACTCCCCACCCGCAGGATCTCGGCGGCCGCCACGCCCTCCGGGTAAGGCAGTGAGCTCTTGACCACCATCAGGTGGCGCAGGGGGATGGAGAACATCACCCCCAGCATGCCGCCCGCAGCACAGATGGCCAGGGTCTGCCAGAACGGAAAATTCTGCCAATGGCCCAGCATCACCAGCGACGGCAGGATGAAAATGATGGCCGACAAGGTGCCAGCGGCCGAAGCCTGGGTCTGGACCATGTTGTTTTCGAGGATGTTTGCCCCCCGGAACATGCGCAATACCGACATCGATATCACGGCAGCCGGGATGGCCGAGGAGAAGGGCAGCCCGACCTTCAAGCCCAGAAACACATTGGATGCCGTGAAGATCACCGTGATCACCGCGCCCAGCAGCACGCCGCGCACGGTCAATTCTGGCAAAGACACCGCATCCGGAACCCGCAAGCCCTCGGTCATTTCAAGCCCCCCTGTTCGCTCCGGCAGGACAACGCCGGGCACGCATTATGGTAGCGCCCGAAGGTTGCCAACAGGCCTGCACAGGCCTGCGCTGCCCTACTATCAGCAGATTCCTCCGCCAAAGCTCAGACCGACGGCACACCATGCCGCCCAACCCCGATTTGCTGCGCTGCTTTCGGTGACCCATGCCGCCGGCTCAGGCATAGCATTGTCAAAAACAGGAGACAGCCATGCCCGCAGCACTTCCCATCCCCGATAGCGACACTTACGAAACCTCCGAATGGCGCGATGCCCTCAGCTCCCTGCTGCAGGCTGACGGCGCCGAACGCGCCACCTATGTGCTTGAGCGCCTGCTCGAACATGCCGGCGCCCTGGGCCTGCCGGCCGCGCGCGGCCGCAACACCCCCTATCTGAACACCGTGGCGCGCGCCGACGAACCGCCTTTTCCCGGCGACCTGGCCCTCGAGGAGCGCATCGCCTCGATCAACCGCTGGAACGCGCTGGCCATGGTCGTGCGCGCCAACCAGGCCCACGGGGAACTGGGCGGGCACATCGCCAGTTACGCCTCGGCGGCCGACCTTTTCGAGGTCGGTTTCAACCATTTTTTCCGTGCCGGGACTGCTGAACAGCCGGGTGACCTGGTGTACATGCAGCCGCACTCGGCACCAGGGGTGTACGCGCGCGCCTTCCTGGAAGGTTTTCTGAGCGAAGACGATCTGGCCCTCTTTCGCCAGGAAATCACCGCCCAGGCGCTCGGACGCCGGGGGCTGTCTTCTTACCCTCACCCCTGGCTGATGTCGGACTTCTGGCAATTCCCCACAGGATCCATGGGGATCGGCCCGATCAATGCCATTTACCAGGCACGCTTCATGCGTTACCTGGAAAACCGCGGTTTGAGTGAGCCGGCGCCGCGTCGCGTGTGGGGCATCTTCGGCGATGGCGAAATGGATGAACCGGAATCCATTGCCGCCCTGACCCTGGCTTCGCGCGAAAAACTGGACAACCTGGTGTTCGTCATCAACTGCAACCTGCAGCGCCTGGATGGCCCGGTGCGCGGCAACGGCCGCATCGTCGACGAACTGGAAACCCTCTATGCCGGCGCGGGCTGGAACGTCGTCAAACTGCTGTGGGGCAGCGACTGGGACGCCTTGCTGGAGGCCGACCAGCAGGGAGCCCTGGCGCAGGCGTTCTCGAGCACCGTGGATGGCCAGTTCCAGACCTTCGCCGCCAAGGATGGCGCCTACAACCGCGAACACTTCTTCGGCCAGAACGCGGCGCTGGCCGCGCTGGTGCAGAACCTCAGCGACGAAGCCATCGACCGCCTGCGCCGCGGCGGCCACGACATGGTGAAGATTTTTGCCGCCTTCCAGCGCGCCATCTCGCACCCCGGGCAGCCGACCGTGATCCTGGCCCAGACCAAAAAGGGATTCGGCATGGGATCGGCCGGCCAGGGCCGCATGACCACCCACCAGCAGAAAAAACTCGACGACGACGCCCTGCTCGCGTTTCGTGACCGCTTCGCTTTGCCGCTGTCCGATGAGGACTGCACCAACCTGCGGTTTTTCCGCCCCGCTGAAGACAGCCCGGAAATGCGCTACCTGCATGCCCAGCGCAGCCGCCTGGGCGGATACATCCCGCGCCGCCTGCCCGGCGCTGCGCCGATGGTCACGCCCACCGCCACCGAGTTCGGCGCCTTCGCGCTGCAGGCCGGCGGCCGGGAGATGTCCTCCACCATGGCTGCCGTGCGCATGCTGACCCAGCTGCTCAAACATCCGGAGCTGGGCCCGCGCGTGGTGCCTATCGTGGCGGATGAAGCGCGCACCTTCGGCATGGCCAACCTGTTCCGCCAGATTGGCATCTACTCCGCGCAGGGGCAGCTGTATGAGCCCGAAGACATCGGCTCCATGCTCTCCTATCGCGAGGCCCGCGACGGCCAGATTCTCGAGGAAGGCATCACCGAAGCGGGCGCCATCTCGTCCTGGACGGCAGCCGGCAGCAGCTACTCGACCCATAATCTGGCGACGCTGCCCTTCTATATCTATTACTCGATGTTCGGCTTCCAGCGCGTGGGCGATCTCATCTGGGCCGCCGCCGACCAGCGCTGCCGGGGTTTTCTGGTCGGGGCGACCTCGGGCCGCACCACGCTGGGCGGCGAAGGCCTGCAGCACCAGGACGGCACCAGCCACCTGATCGCCAGCACGGTGCCCAACTGCCGCGCCTATGACCCTGCCTATGCCTACGAGGTTGCCGTCATTGTCGAGGCTGGCATGCGCCGCATGCTCCAGGAGCAACACGACGAGTTCTATTACCTGACCGTCACCAACGAAAACCTGGCGCAACCCGACATGCCGGCCGACGCCCCCCAGGGCATTCTGCGGGGCATGTACCGCCGGCACGGCGCCGCCGATGCGGCCGTGCGTCTGTTGGGCGCCGGCCCCATGCTGCCGGAGGCCGAGACGGCCGCACTGCGGTTGCGCGAGCGCTATGGCATCGAGGCCGAAGTCTGGAGCGTGACCAGCTTCAGCGAACTGGCCCGCGATGCCCGGCGCGCCGAACGCGAAGCCGCGCTCGGCCTGGATGGCGAAGCCGCCTGGATTTCGCAATGCCTGGACGCGCCCTTACCCACGGTTGCCGCCTCGGACTACGTTCGGGCCGTGGCTGACCAGATCCGAGGCTGGATCCCTGGGCCGCTGCGCATCCTGGGCACCGACGGTTTCGGCCGTAGCGACACACGCCAGAAACTGCGCGACTTCTTCGAGGTCGGCGCGGAGTGGATTGTGCTGCATGCGCTGGATCTGATGGCGGCCCAGGACAGCCGTTGGGTCGAGGCCCGTGACGCACAGCGCGCGCTGCTCAACGGCGCCGAACGCAACCTGCCTCCCTGGCAGGCCTGAGCACGCCGCTTCATTGCCGTCTGCAAACGCCGCCCGCCCCGGGCGGCGTTTGCGTTGGAAACCCATGCAGAATCGTCCGCTTTCTGGTGAAATAGAGCGCTTCTCGATATGGCGGCTCCATATGCCGTCGGACAGGTTTTCCTCAAGTTGGCGCTCGCGCGCAAAGCAAAAGACAGTACCCCATGGACGATACCCTCACCAAGCTGGCGTTGGATTACCACCAACATCCGATCCCCGGCAAAATCTCCGTCTCTCCGACCAAACCCCTCGCCAATCAGGACGACCTGTCCCTGGCCTATTCGCCCGGCGTCGCGGCGGCCTGCATGGCCATCTTCGACCAAGGCAATCAGGCGGCAGCCCTGTACACCTCGCGCTCCAACCTGGTTGGCGTGATCACCAACGGCACGGCCGTGCTCGGCCTGGGCAACATCGGCCCGCTGGCCGCCAAGCCCGTGATGGAAGGCAAAGGCTGCCTGTTCAAGAAATTTGCCGGCATCGACGTATTCGACATCGAGCTGGCCGAGACGGATCCGGACAAACTGGTTGATATCATCGCCGCGCTTGAGCCCACGCTCGGCGGCGTCAACCTCGAAGACATCAAGGCGCCCGAGTGCTTCTACATCGAGAAGAAGCTGCGCGAACGCATGAAGATCCCGGTCTTCCACGATGACCAGCACGGCACCGCCATCATTTCGTCGGCCGCCATCCTGAACGGCCTGAAGGTCGTGGGCAAGGCACTGGACTCGGTCAAGCTGGCCTGCTCGGGCGCCGGCGCCGCCGCCATCGCCTGCCTGGACCTGCTCGTCAACCTGGGCATCAAACGCGAAAACATCTACGTGGTGGACTCGCGCGGCGTGATCTGGGAAGGCCGCGATGAAAACATGGAGGCCAACAAGCGCCGCTATGCACAGAAGACCGATGCACGCACCCTGGCCGACGTGGTCAAGGATGCCGACGTCTTCCTCGGCTGCTCGACTGCCGGCGTGCTGACGGCCGAGATGGTCAAGACCATGGCCAGCCAGCCCCTGATCCTGGCATTGGCCAATCCTGACCCCGAGATCCTGCCCGAAGTCGCCAAGGCGGCGCGCCCGGACTGCATCATCGCGACCGGCCGCTCGGACTACCCCAACCAGGTCAACAACGTCCTGTGCTTCCCCTTCATTTTCCGCGGTGCGCTGGACGCAGGTGCCAGCCGTATCACGGAAGAAATGAAGATGGCTTGCGTGCACGCCATCGCCGAGCTTGCCCAGGCGGAGCAGAACGACGAAGTCGCGCGCGTCTACGCGGGCGAAGAACTGAGTTTCGGCCCTGATTACATCATCCCCAAGCCCTTCGATCCGCGCCTGATCGTGCAGATCGCGCCGGCCGTGGCCCAGGCTGCCGCGGACTCGGGCGTGGCGGCCCGCCCGATCGAGGATATCGAGGCCTATCGCCAGAAGCTGATGGGCTTCGTGTACCACTCCGGCCAGCTGATGCGCCCGCTGTTCCAGCAGGCCAAGTCGGCGCCCAAGCGCGTGGTCTACGCTGACGGCGAAGACGAGCGCGTACTGCGCGCGGTGCAGGTCGTGGTCGACGAGAAGCTTGCCCACCCCATCCTGATCGGCCGCCCGTCGGTGATCGAGATGCGCATCAAGAAGTTCGGCCTGCGCATGACCCCGGGCCAGAACATCGAGATCGTGGATCCGGAAGACGACAGCCGCTACAACGAAACCTGGCAGGCTTACTACCAGATGCAAGGCCGTAACGGCGTGACGCCCTCGGTGGCGCGCTCCATGATCCGCAAGCACAACACGCTGATCGGCGCGATGCTGCTGCGCCGTGGCGATGCCGATGCGCTGCTGTGCGGAGTGGCCAGCAAGTACGACAACCAGCTCAAGTACGTCGAGGAAGTCATCGGCACCAAGCCGGGCCAGACCTTCGCTGCCCTGAACGTGCTGATGCTGCCCGACCAGACGCTGTTCGTGACCGACACCCACGTCAACGAAAACCCGACGGCCGAAGAGATCGCCAACATCACCATCCAGGCTGGCGAGGAAATGATGCGCTTTGGCGTGGTGCCCAAGATCGCGCTGCTGTCGCACTCCAACTTCGGCAGCCGCCCGACTGATTCCTCGCGCAAGATGGCGCACGCCCGCCGCCTGGTGGCCGAGCGCGCACCGCACCTGGAAGTCGACGGCGAGATGCATGCCGACGCGGCCCTGTCGGAAAAAATCCGTGTCCAGGCCTACCCGGACAGCAGCCTGAAGGGGCCGGCCAACCTGCTGGTGATGCCGAATCTGGATACCGGCAACATCACCTACAACACGCTCAAGATGACCGGCAGCAACGGCGTGTCCATGGGCCCCATCCTGCTGGGTGCGGCCCGTCCTGTGCACATCCTGACCACCAGCGCTACCGTGCGCCGGATCGTCAACATGACGGCACTGGCCGTGGTGGACGCGCAGCAGGAAAGCGAGCAGTCGTAATCCGCCCGCCGCGGGCAATTGTCCCGCTCAAGGCAGACGGTGGCCCGGCGCAAGCC